>JACMLI010000629.1 GCA_014379705.1 Gemmatimonadaceae bacterium | reverse complement strand
GTGAAGGGGGGCACGGTGATGGCGTCGCCCGAGTTCGCGCACGCCGTGCACGTGGAGGTGCGCGGGCTGCAACCCGATCGCTGGTACTGGTATCGCTTCACCTCGGGGGACGCGCAGACGGTCGTGGCCCGCACGCGAACCACCCCGGCGGCGGGCGCGCAGCCCGAGCGCCTGCGCCTGCTGGTCGCGTCGTGCCAGCACTACGAGTGGGGCCACTTCGCGGCGCAGCGGCACATGGCCCGCGAGGACGCGGACCTCGTGTGCTTCCTCGGCGACTACATCTACGAGAGCCCCGCCGCGAGGCCCGTGCGCACGCACGAGGCCGGGGAGCCGATGACGCTCGAGGCGTATCGCAATCGGTATGCGCGCTACAAGTCCGATGCGCAGCTCCAGGCCGCGCACGCCGCGTGCCCATGGATCGTGACGTGGGACGATCATGAGTTCGACAACAACTACGCCGCGCTCGTTCCCGAGAACGCGACGGATGTCGAGGGGTTCGCGCTGCGTCGTGCGGCGGCGTATCGCGCCTTCTACGAGCACACGCCCGTGCGGCGCGCGTCGATCCCACGCGGACCGGACATGCTCCTGTACCGGCGACTCGCCTTCGGGCGCCTTGCGACCCTTCACGTCCTCGACGGGCGACAGTACCGGAGCGACCAGGCGTGCGGGGATCGCCGCCAGCCGCCGTGCGACGCCTGGGCCCGCGAGGACCGCACGATGCTTGGGTTGACGCAGGAGCGCTGGCTCGGCCGGGGACTCGCGTCGTCCCGCGCCACCTGGAACGTCCTGGCCAACCAGGTCGTGATGACGCCCATCGACCTCGATCCCGGCGCGGGCGAGATGTACAACATGGACTCCTGGAGCGGGTACCCCGCGGCACGACGCCGCCTGACCGGATTGATCGAGGAGCGCAGGGTGCCTAACGTGGTCACGCTCACGGGAGACGTACATGCCAGCTACGCCGGCGAAGTGCCGGCTGACGCACGCACCGAGGGCTCGCCCGCGGTGGCCGTGGAGTACGTGGCCACGAGCCTGACCTCCGATGGCGACGGCTTCGAGGCGCACCCGGCGGTGGTCGCCGCGATGTCCACCCACCCCTGGCTCAAGTACCACAACGCACGGCGTGGCTACCTGCGTTGCGAGATCACCGCCGACGGCTGGCACACCGACTACCGCATCCTCCCCAACGTCCAGTCCGTGGACGTCGACATCAGCACGCACGCATCATTCCTCACCCCGACCGGCGCCTCCCGGGTGGAGCGCGCATGACGAGACCCATGAGCATTCATCCTGTCAACATGCGCGCGTGTCAAGCGCTCGCGTTCCTCCTCCTGCTCGCCCTTCCGGCGGCGCTGCCGGCCCAGGGCGCGCGCCGTCCCCTCCGCCTCGACGACCTGTTCCGGTTGAAGACCGTGCGCGATCCGCAGGTGTCTCCCGACGGGCAATGGGTCGCGTATGTCGTGTCGCAGCTCGACTCGGTCCGCGACAAGTCCAACGCCGACGTCTGGATGGTCTCCTGGGATGGCACGCGCACTGTGCAGCTGACGCACTCGCTGGAAGGAGAGAGTTCTCCGCGCTGGAGCCCCGACAACACGTACCTGTCCTTCACCGCAACGCGCGGCGACAGCAAGAACGGGAGCCAGGTGTGGGTGCTCGATCGCCTCGGCGGGGAGGCGCGGCAACTCACGAAGCACAAGGGTGGCGTGAGCTCGTACCAGTGGTCTCCCGATGCCACGCGCCTCCTGTTCCTCGCACAGGATCCCGACTCGGCGGAACTCGGCGCCGATAGCGCGAAGAAGTCGCCGCGCCCGATCGTCGTGGACCGATACGCCTTCAAGCGCGACGGCGACGGATACCTGAACAACCGCCGGACGCACGTTTACGTCTACGACATCGCGAAAGACACGGTGGCCAAGGTGACGACCGGCCCGTGGGATGACTCGCAGCCGGAGTGGTCCCCCGATGGTCGGTCGATCGCATTCGTGAGTGAACGTGGCAAGGAGCCGGATCGCGAAAACAACTCCGACGTTTTCATCGTGGAAGCGCGCGCCGGTGGTGCCGTACGCCAGATGACGACGTTCGACGGCCCGGACAGCGGGCCCCTCGCGTTCAGCCCTGATGGGAAGTGGTTGGCGTATACGCAGGGCAGCGAGGCGAAGTGGTATGCCTACTCCAAGGATCACCTCGCCGTGGTACCCGCGGCGGGTGGGGCGCCACGCGTGGTGACGGCGTCGCTTGACCGGTCGGTGGGTGACCCGGTGTGGAACGCGGATGGGGCGTCGCTCACGATGCTGCTCGAGGACGACCGGGCGGTGCACATCGCCCGCATCGACGTCGCGACGGGACGGGTGGATCGCGTGCTGGAAGGGCGACGCGTGGTGCAGGAGATCGCCGAGGGTCCGGGGGGCAAGCTCGCGGTGCTGGCGGGCGTCGCGAACAGGCCTAACGAGATCCACGTGTTCGAGCAGGGGGCGCTGCGCCAGCTCACGCACGCGAACGACGCGTGGGTGCAGGAGGTGCAACTCGCCACGGTGGAGGACTTCTCGGCGAAGGGGAAGGACGGCACCATCGTGAATGGCCTGCTGGCCAGGCCGGCGGGGAGCGCGGCGGGGCGCGCGCTGCCGATGTTGTTGCGCATTCATGGCGGGCCGGCGGCGCAGGACCAGCACGCCTTCAATTTCGAACGGGAGTTGTTCGCCGCGAACGGGTACGCGGTGATCAACGTGAACTATCGCGGCAGCACGGGGCGCGGCTCGGCGTACCAGCAGGCGATCTACGCGGACTGGGGCAACAAGGAAGTGCAGGACCTGCTCGCGGCGGTGGACCACATGGTCGCGACCGGCGTCGCGGACCCGAACCGCCTGGGCATCGGCGGGTGGAGCTACGGCGGGATCCTCACGAACTACACCATCGCCACCGACACGCGCTTCAAGGCGGCGATCAGCGGGGCCGGCAGCTCGATGCAGCTCACGATGTACGGTACCGACCAGTACATCTACCAGTACGAGACGGAACTCGGCGCGCCGTGGAAGAACCCGAAGGCCTGGGAGAAGGTGTCGTACCCGTTCTACAAGGCGGACAAGATCCGCACGCCGACACTCTTCATGGGCGGCAAGGACGACGACAACGTCCCGATCACCGGCGGCGAGCAGATGTACCAGGCGCTCAAGTCGTTAGGCGTGGAGACGCAGCTGGTGGTGTATCCCGGGCAGAACCACGGCATTTCCCTGCCGAGCTTTCAGAAGGACCGCCTGGCGCGGTATCTCGCATGGTACGACGGGCATTTGAGGCCCGCGACGCAGTAGCGGGACTGGCAGACTAGCGGACCAGTGGTGAAGGGTGGACGACTAGTCCACGAGTCTGCTAGTCCACTCGCCCAGCAGCGCTCGCTTCTGGACCTTGCCTAACGCCGTCCGCGGCAGGGCGTCGACCTGGACGAAGCCGCGGGGGACCTTGAAGGAGGCGAGCTGGGAGCGGCAGGCCGCTTCCAGCGCCGCGGGATCGAAGGAGGCGTTGGTGTCGGTGACCAGGAAGGCGACCGGCACTTCGCCTCGGGCGGCATCAGGGAGGCCGACCACGGCGGCTTCCCGCACGCCGGGGAATTCCATCAGCAGCTCCTCGATCTCGCGGGGATAGATGTTGAATCCGCCGGAGATGATCAGGTCCGACATCCGCCCGCGCAGCGTGTAGTAGCCGTCGACACTGCGCTCGGCGAGATCGCCCGTGCGAAACCAGCCGTCGACGAACGCGTCGGCGTCGGCGTCGGGGCGGCGCCAATAGCCCGCGCAGACGTTGGGCCCGCGCACGAGCAACTGGCCGATCTCGCCGTCGTCCACGGCATGTCCCGCCGGGTCGACGATGCGCACCGACACGCCGGGGAGGGGAAACCCGACGGATCCCGGGCGCCGTTCTCCGGCGTAGGGATTGCCCAGGTTCATGAGCGTCTCGCTCATGCCGTAGCGCTCCAGGATCACGTGGCCGAAGCGCTCGTGGAAGGTCTCGAACACTGCCGCAGGCAGTGGCGCCGAGCCGCACACGAAGAGGCGCATGTGCGCCCCGATGGCCTTCGCGTCCTCGACGGGAACATCGAGCAACCGCACGTACATCGTCGGGACGCCGAAGAAGAGCGTCGGATGGAAGGCATGGAACACCGCCGCGATGCGTGACGCATCGAAGCGCTCCACCAGGCGCATGCGACAGCCGCTCATCAACCACGAAACAACGCCGTTGCCGAGTCCGTGCACGTGAAAGAGCGGAAGGGCGGCGAGGTAGCGGTCCTCCGGGACGATGCGCCAGCAGGCGAGGAGGTTCGCGCCGTTCGCGAGGAAGTTGTTGTGCGTGAGTACCGCGCCCTTGCTGCGCCCCGTCGTTCCCGAGGTGTAGACCAGTGCCGCCGGGGCATCGCCATCCATCGGGCGACGGATGCGTTCAACGGCCCCCTCCGATGCAATCCGCGTCAGCTCCTCGACGTCCCACGCGACCGTCCCCGCGGGAAGCAGGGACATCGCGTCACGCGTCGTCACCACCGCGAGCGGCTCGGCGTCGGCCACGATATGTGCGATCTCCCGCTCTCGATACAGCACGTTGATCGGCACGAGGATCGCGCCAAGTCGTGTCGTGGCGAGGAACAGGTCGATGAACTCGAGGCGGTTGGTGAGGTACGCCGCCACGCGCTCCCCCAGGCGCACGCCGCGCTGCTCGAGCGCGGCGGCGACGCGATTCGCGCGGTCATCGAGCTCGCCGAACGACAGCACGCGCGT
>JACMLI010000628.1 GCA_014379705.1 Gemmatimonadaceae bacterium | reverse complement strand
GCGAACTGTACCGCATCCACCGACGCCGGCACCGGAACGATCAGCTGCGCAGTGGACGCCGAACCCGGCTCGGCCCCCGCCAGGACCTCCTCGTCGGTCGCGACGCCCACGCGGCTGTAGATGCCGCGGGCGCCTAACGCGCGGGCGCTCGCCTCGAGCCGTGCGACCTGGCGAGTCGTCTCCTCGATGGCCGTGCCCTCCTCGAGGTGCAGTTGCGCCACGGCCACGCGTTCGTCGACCGCCGGCAGGATCTCGCGCGGGAGGCGCAGGCCGATCACCACCGTCCCCGCGGTCGCCGCGATCGCAATCGCGAAGACGAGCGCCGGGTTCGCAAGGGACCAGCGCATGCCGCGCTCATACGAGCGCATCAGCGAATTGCCGATCGCTGTCAGCCGGCTCGTGTCGACCTTCACGGGGCCGGCCGATGCCGGGTCGGAGCGTGTCTTGCGGCGCCGACCAGCGATGAGCACCGGCATGAGCGTGAGCGCCAGCACGAGGGACGCGCCCACTGACGTTACGACCGAGAGCGAGAGGTCGCGGAAGAGGGCCGCCGCGAGCCCGCGCACGAAGATGATCGGCCCAAAGACGAGCAGCGTGGTGAGGGTGCCGGCGATCAGTGGGCCAGAGACTTCCTCCGTTGCCTCGATTGTCGCCTGCAGCAGTGGCAGACCCTCTTCCCGTTTTCGCGCCGACGCCTCGGCGACCACGATCGCGTTGTCCACGAGGAGCCCGACCCCCAGCGCGAGCCCGCCCAGCGACAGCACGTTGATCGACACATCGAGGAGCTGCAGCAGCACGAGGGCCACGAGCACCGAGAGCGGGACCATCAACCCGATCGCCACCGACAGGCGCCAGTCGCGCAGGAAAAGCAGGATCAGGAGGAGCGAGATGATGCCGCCCGCGGCGATCTCCTGGCCGAGGTTTGAAAGGGCGTCGACGACGAAGTCGGCCTGTGCAGCCACGAGGGTCAGCGTGACCGACGGAAACTCCTTCGTGAGCGCGTCGACCGTTCCGCGCAGGTCCTTGGTGACGGCGACGGTGTTCGAGCCGGCGTCCTTGTAGACCACCAGGCCCACGGCGGCGCGCCCGTCGAGTCGGGTCAGGGTCTTGGGATCCGCCGTGGTCACCGACACGGTCGCGACGTCGCGCACACGGATCCCCGCTCCCACGGGCCCGATCGGCACGTCGAGCACGTCGGTCGGCAGCTTGAACTCGGTGAGCGTGCGCACCGCGAAGCGGAACTGGCCGCGGCGGATGGTGCCGCTCGCCCCGGTAGGATTGGCGTCGGCGATCGCCGTGGAAAGATCGTTAGGCGTGAGGCCGAGGGCGCGCAGGCGCGCAGGATCGGCTTCCACGCGCACTTCGTCTTCTGGTGCGCCAACGACCGCCACGCTCGCGACGCCGCCGATCTGCTCGAGGCGTCGCGCATACACCTCTTCAGCCGTGCGCGAGAGCGATCGAAGGTCCCCGGTCGTGCTGAGGGCGAGGACGGCAATCGGGCGCTCTCCGGGGTCGCTCGTGAGCAGCGTCGGGCGCTCGGCGCGGTCGGGAAGGCGCGACCGCGCATTGTCGAGGCGCTCGCGCACATTGAGCACCGTCGTCTGCATGTCGGTGCCCCAGGCAAAGCGCGCCACCGTGGTGGCCTCGCCGGTGCGGCTGATCGAACGCAGTTCCACCAGGCCCGGCGTCGCCGCAATGGCTTCCTCCACCGGCTCGGCGATGAAGCGCGAGACCTCGGTCGCCGCGGACCCTGGATACAGCGTGCGGATCGTGAGTACCGGCAGCGTCACGTCGGGGAGAAGCGAGACCGGGAGCCGACTCAGGGAGACGGAGCCGAGCAACACGATCGCGATGACGGACGCGATGGTGGAGACGGGCCGCTTGATCGCGGCGGAGACGAGGGACACTCGGGCGCCCTGTTGTGGAGAGTTTGGCCGTTACGGCCGGACGCCGCGCGCCGTGCGTGCCGTGTCCGCCACGACCTCGCGCACGGGGGCGTCGTGCGTGAGCGTGAGGTGCCCCGCCACGATGACGTGGTCACCAACCTCCACCGGGATCGTGCCGGTCCCCGAATCAGGAAGGACCTCGGTATCGAGGCCGTTGGAGCGACCGGGGTTGATGTAGACCCACTGCGCGCGCCCGTCCTTCACGACGAACACCAGGGGACGGCCGTCGCGCTCGATGACGGCGCGGCTGGGCACGAGGCGCCGCTGGCTGAGTCGTTGCGACTCGAGGCGTACATCGGCGTACATGCCGGGGCGGAGCGGGCCAGGATTCGTCAGGCGCACGAACACGCGTCCGGCGCGCGTCGTGGAGTCGATGAGTGGGAGTACCGCCGTCACGCGACCGAGCACTTGTTGGCCGGGGACCGACGCGCTGGTCACGGTGGCCACGCCCCCTTCGCGGATCAGGGGAAGGTCGTGCTCGAGCACGGACGCCTCGATGCGCATTGCCGCGAGGTTGACGACCCGTGTCAGCGTTTCGCCGGCGCTCACGCGCTCACCGGCAGAGCGATCGACGCGATCGACCATGCCATCGAAGGGGGCCGTGATCGTGGCGCGCTCGCGCTCGAGCTTTGCGCGATCGAGCCGTACGCGCGCCGATTGCAGTCCCGAACGGGTGAGGGCAATGCGCCGCTGCTCGTCGCTTGGGGCGCGGCCCAGCACGATGGAGTCCGGCGCGATCGCGTCCTGATAACGCACCTCGGCCTCCGCGACGGCAGCCTCCGCTTCCAGCACTGCAAGGTCGAATGAACGGGGGTCGAGCCGGAGCAGCGCCTGACCCTTCTTCACGCGGTCGCCGGGATGCACGAGCACCGCGTCGATCGTCCCGGCTACCTCGGCCTTGAGCGTTGCCTCGCCATCCGAGCGCACCTGACCAGTCGTGCTCACGCTGAGCACGAGGTCGCCCTGTCGCACTTCATTCACCGAAACGGGGAGCGAGACACTGCGGGCTGGCGCGGCGTCGGCGCTCGCCGAATCCGCCGTGGCGCTGGCCGCTCCGGAATCTCCTTGCGTGGCGGCGTCGCCCTTCGCGCACGCGGTGAGGAGGAGGAGCATGCCGAGCGAGCCACCGGCTCGAAGGCGTGAACGAATGACGTCGGGCATGGCAGCGCCTGGCGAGGGGATGGTCCAAGATAGGTTCGGGCGGGGGTTGTCCGTACCCCCCGGGCCACTCAGGACGGTCGTACGGCGCCGACTACGGCATGCGATGCCGCTGCAGGTACTGCAGGTCGTCCTCGTCCGTGCGGATCGTGTAGACCGTGCCATTGCCGAACCCGATGACGCGAGTCCGCTCCGGCAGCTCAACATGGAAGGCGACCTTGCCGGTGGCGTCCAGCACGTCGTAGTTGGGCGTCCGGTCCGTCCCCGGGCGGGCGCGTGAGATCCAGACCTGGCCACTCGGCGCGATGAACACGCTCTCGCCCGTCTCGGCGAGGATCGGGGGGAGCAGCTCGGGCCAGTCGGTGGGCTCCGGTATGGTGGGCGTGGCGCCGCCACTGCGCACCGAGCGTTGCCCATTGTTCATCGTGACCGCGATCGACGTCTGGTTCTTGCGCGAGTCGCGCCACGCCTGCTTGTGCGCCTCGGTGACCTTGATCTTGTCGTAGGGGATCGGGGTGCCGGTGGCGCGCGTGCCGGGCCAGTCCACCCGGTATTCCGGCGACCGCACGATACCGACGCGACCGTCGGGGAGCACGAACCACTCATCGCGCGCGGCAAAGGGACTCGCCCCGCCGATGCGCACCGACATCTGCCCGCTCGTCCCGGAGGTCTGCACGTTGCCCTTCGGCACGCGGACCCAGGCGACGGTGTCGATCTTCTGCGTGCGCCGGTCGAGGCGGAGGATGGGCGCCGAGTCCGCGGCCGTGGGCCCGTGGGGGCCAACGGTGAAGGCACTCCCCGCGGAATACAGGCGGCCCCGCGCATCCGCGTAGCGCGGCGGGGACATCGACACCATCATCCCGCCGCCGGGGCCCCGTGCCCCCGCCTGCATCGACACGAAGTCTCCCGGCTCGCCGTTAGGCAGGATCACCAGGCTCCGGCTGTTGAGCGGATCGTAGACGAGGGAGGTGTCGCCGGGGAGCCCGATGATCGACATCGGGAGGGCGTACTCCTTCGGCCCCGAGCCTTCGCGCCCGACCTGGCGCACCGTCTTCGCCTTGAAGTCGACGAGCTGCACGAGCTTGTCGCGCCGGTCGATCGTGAGCACGCGGCCATCCGTCAGTTCGCGAATGCCGCTGAGGCTCGTGAAGGGCTCGGCGAAGTCCGCGTCGGCCCTGGGGAGGGGACGCACGGCCTGCGCGGGGAGGGCACCGGCGCAGAGCAGGGAAGCGACGAACAGGCGATAGTGCATCGTAGCGAGCGGGGACGGGGAACCAGTGGTTCGGGGGGACGGTCGTTAGTGGTACGAACCGTACCAAAGGTTGCCGTTTCGGGGGCGCTGTGAAGGTCACGTGAAGGCCTGCCGTCGCTCCGTGCGCCCCCGTCGCTCCGGCGAAGGCCGGAGCACCGTGTCGTGGGCGTGGTAGAGCCAAAGCCCTCCCAGCGACGCGACGCCTCCTTCGAGCTTGCCAACTCCCTTTCGCGCTCAATGCGGTCAGACTCCAAGAAGCTCTCTTGAAGTCTGACCCCAAGACCTCCTCTTGGAGTCTGACCGCAAGGCCCCCGTCGCTCCGGCGAAGGCCGGAGCCCCGTGTCGTGGGCGTTCACGAGAAGCACGAGAAGCACGAGAAGCACCCTCTCAATGGGGTCAGACTCCAAGCCTCTCTCCTGGAGTCGGACCCCAAGATCCCCGAAGTCGCTCAATGGGTCAGACTCGGAGCTCTCTCTTGGAGTCTGACCCCAAGACCCGTCACCAGCGAATTACGGGAATCACGGGCAGTACGGGAAGCACGAGAGGCACGAGAACACGCCATTGATCGCGTAACTCCCGTGCCTCTTACGCTTCGATTCTGGTCCGTGCCCGCCCGCCCGCCCGTCCGCCCGCCCTACCGGATTCCCTGCTGCTTCTTCCACTCCTCGTATCGCTTGACCTCGGCGTCCAATTCCTTGAATGCCTCTCCAGACCGGAAGCGCGTATAGAGCTGTTCCTGCGCGCGAATCTGCTCCAGCAGCTTCCTGGACATCTCGCCGACGGGGAGCTCCATCAGGATGATGGCGCGGTAGACGCTGCCCTCGGTCCGCAGGATCTGCTGGCGGGGACGGCTGCCGTACAGCGTGGTGGAGACGACGCCCTTGTAGACCTGCGTGTACTGGTCGAGGAGCTGGGAGCCTTCGCGCCCGACTTCCTCGACGAAGCGCTTGTTGAGGGCCCCGTACTTCACCTCGAGCTGCTGCGCGATCGCGTTGCGGGCGTCGGCCTGCGCCTTGTTGATGGCCACCTGCACATCTCGGGAAACGGCGGTCGCCGGAGCAAACAGGTAATTGTCGTCCGTCGGAGGCTTGAGGTACCAGCCCGGCAGGTTGCGAATGGTCTCGCGACTGGCCGGCGGGTAGAGGTCAACCGGGGGGTGCGTGCTCCCGCGACGACGAGCGACACGAGGGTCAGGCGGAGGATGCGCATGGGAGAGGTCGTGGATGATCCGGTCCTTCCGATAGAGTATCGGCCGTTCCCGGCGACCCTGCAGTCGGGACTACCCAGGCCTGTCCTCAGCGCAATCCGGGCGTTCGGCGCACGGTATATGGCGCGAAGCCGGTGGTGCGGTCCCTGGCTGGAATCCTCACGAGCCAGCGTTGGAACTCCAATAGCGACATGCGGTTGACGGGTGTCACGGTCCCGGTTCCCCGCACGGCGACGACGGCGAGGAGTTCCTCGCGCGGCGCCCCGACTGGGGGAAGGGTCACACGAAAGCGCAGGCCGCGCGCGCGCCAGGTGGCATCGGGCAGTTCGAAGCGTGCCCCCGGCGCGGCGTCGACCGGCGAGAGGAACTCGTTCGGCACCAGGGCATGCACCGAGTCATCAACGATCGAAAAGGCGTAGACGCGGGAGGCCAGCGTCGCCTGGACCGAGGCCACCAACTCGTCGTTCTGCCGCACGTCGGTCGAACGCGCGAGGTAGTCCGACTTTGGCAGCGAAACCTCCACGGCAAACGTGGGGTCAGGGTCGCCTTGGTCCCGTTCGACCGTGATAGCGAACGTGGCGCGATAGTACACCTGCTCGCCAATGCCGGGCGCGCGCGTGGTTTCCCACGACTCGTCGACGATGCGCGCGTCGGTGGCCCGTCCCGCCGCGTCGAGTTGCACGACACTGCGGTACCGGCCCTCGGTGCCCGTGTGGTCCTCGGTGGTGGTGCTGACCGCCGACGATTGCACGCGGACGCCCGCGATGCGACGCACGGCCTCTGCCATCGCCTCCTCCAGCGCGCGGCGCTTTGCCGCGGCCGGCGTGAGTTGCTCCTCGAGCAGCACACGTTGTTCGATCAGCACGGTTTCGCCCTGTGCCTGGGCTCCGCGCGTCGCGAGCAGTGCGGCGGCGAGCACGAGGCCGCGGGTGAGGTTCATCGACGAGGGGCGAGGCGGGCGACCGCGCGCATCGAATCGCGCGCAATGGTCAGCGGTTGCTGCTCGCGGTCGAGCGCCGACGATGCGCGTGCGACGTTGGCTTCGACATAGCGCCCGAGTTCCGCCACGGTGACCGCGCGGTCCCCATCGACATCGGCATCGCCCCGAAGACCACGCGCGACGTAGTAGGTGAAGGCGCCATGCCGTCGCTCGGGAAGGTCGCCGGCCACTTGCGCGTCGCGTGAGGCGACGAGCACCGCCATGTTCCGCCTGACGAGTGCCGGATGTTCGATCGAGACCACCGACGCGCGCGTGCCCGGCACGAGCGGGCGCCCCGATCGCCCCAACCCGGAAAAGCAGGCGTCGAGCACCACGGTGATCGAGCGTGCGGGGAGGCGGGCAAGCCGGTCGAGCAGGGCGAACAGGTCGAGTCCCGTCTCGCCGACGTAATTCGCGTCGGCGTCGGCGGGGAGGAGGTGCGGTGCGCGCTGCCCCTGGTCCATCGCGCCGTGTCCGGCGAAGTAGACGAGGATGTCGCTGTTGTCGTTGGCGCGGCGAGCCAGCCAGCCGCGATCGCCGAGGAGGCGTCGCATTTCCGTTCCCGACGCCCCTGCCCCGATGCGATAGGCCAGGTGCGACGCGTCGTCAGGCACGCCAAGCGCCTGCACGGCGTAGGCGCGCATGAGGGCGGCGTCGCGCTCGGCGAAACGGGCTTCGGGAAGCTTGAGGTACGGCTCGATGCCGATGATGACGGCGAGGGCGTCGCCATTCCGTGCCACCGCGGCCGGGATCGAGGACGCCACGTCGTCCATCGACGCCGCAGCGATCCCCGCCATCGGGGCCGGTGTCTCGAGGGGCGCGGTGGGGATGCGCGTCGCAAGGCGTGTCGGGGCGCCTGGCGCCAGGATCACGAGCGCGAGTTCCGGGGCGGGCGCCGTGCCAGTGGCGTATGCGGTGACCACGACGTCGGTGGAGTCACCTGGTGCGAGCGCCGGGACCCACAAGGTGTCGGGCGCGCCGGCAATCAGGACGAGCCCTGCCGAGCGCACGACATGCCCGGGGAGCGCCGGTGTCGGAGCGCCACCGTCGTTGCGGATGCGAAGGGTGATGTCGGCGAACTCGCGTGGCGACAGGCGGCCATCGCCGGACGCGTCGCGAACAAGGACCGCTGCCAGGGAGAGGCGTGCTGCACTCCGGATGTTGCCACGGCTGGAGCCGGACCCATTGGTCGCCACCGCGGTCGGTCTCGCCTTGAGGGCGGCATGGGCGAGGGAATCGTCGCTCGCATTGACCCGGAGGGCGACGTCGCGGCGGATCCATCCGTTCACCCGTTCGGTCGCGATGTCGACGCGAACCACGCTGCGTCCATACGCGAGGTACATCTGCTTGCGGGCGCCGTCGCGGGTGATCGCCCACGGCGTGCCGAACATCCGCGCCACCTCGGTGAGGGGCGCGCCGAGGGTGAGCGCGGAATCGCGGGAGTCATGGGCGGAGCGCAGCGTGGCGCGGAGCGTGCCGCGCATGTCGTTCCACTCGACCACCTGCCCGGTGGCGCCATCGAAGGTCACGGTGGCGCCGCCGAAGGTCCAGTGCTCGACGCCCTGCGAGGGGAAGCGCTCGATGAGGTCGGGAACCCCCTGGACCTGCCGCACGCGCTCGCGCGGGTCACCTAACGAGAACCGCGCCGGCACCTGCGCCGCGAGCGCGGCCCCGAAGAGGAGCACGACCATTGCGGCCCGCGCGATGACGCGGCCGACGAGCGACGGATCGATGGAGGAGCTGGAGGACACCATGCCACCGGAAGTATCGGCCTCACTTGTGAGTCGCTTCAACCAGGCGAGGGCGGCGGGGGCTGGTTGCTGGTTTCTCAAGGCTGGTGCTGCTACTGGTTGCAGGGCTGGTACTGGGGCT
>JACMLI010000627.1 GCA_014379705.1 Gemmatimonadaceae bacterium | reverse complement strand
GCGAGCGCGTCCTCCACCGTGAGTTCGAGCACCTCCGCGATGCTCAGGCCCCGAAAGCGTACCTCCAGCGTTTCGCGGTTGTAGCGTTTTCCCTTGCACACATCGCACGGGATGTAGACGTCGGGGAGGAAGTGCATCTCGATCTTCACGAGGCCGTCCCCCTGGCACGACTCGCATCGTCCGCCCTTCACGTTGAAGGAGAAGCGCCCCGGGCCGTAGCCACGGATCTTCGACTCCGGCATCTCGGCGAAGAGTTCTCGCACCGGGGTGAACAACCCGGTGTAGGTCGCCGGGTTCGAGCGCGGCGTGCGACCGATCGGCGACTGGTCGATGTCGATGACCTTGTCGATGTGCTCGAGGCCCGTGACGCGATCGTGGTCCCCCGGGATCACGCGGGCGCGATAGAAGTGGCGGGCCAGCGTCCGGTGCAGGATGTCCTCGACCAGGGTCGACTTTCCGGAGCCCGACACGCCGGTCACCGCGACGAAGGCGCCCAGCGGGAACTCCACCGTGAGCTCGCGCAGGTTGTGCGCCCTCGCACCAACGACGCGCAGCATGCGGTCTGCCGACACGGGTCGCCGTTTCGCCGGCACCTCGATTCGCCTCTCGCCCGTGAGGTATTGCCCCGTGAGCGACGCCTTCGTCTTCATCACGTCCTCGACGGTGCCCTCGGCCACCACGATCCCGCCGTGCTTTCCCGCCCCGGGCCCGAGGTCGATCACGTGGTCCGCCTCGCGGATCGTGTCCTCGTCGTGCTCGACCACGATGACCGTGTTCCCGAGGTCGCGCAGCTTCTTGAGCGTCTCGAGCAGGCGGGCGTTGTCGCGCTGGTGCAGCCCGATCGAGGGTTCGTCGAGGATGTACAACACGCCGACCAGTCGTGATCCGATCTGGGTGGCCAGGCGGATGCGTTGCGCCTCACCGCCGGAGAGGGATTCGGCGGAGCGACCTAACGTGAGGTAGTCGAGGCCGACATCGTCGAGGAAGCGCAGGCGCTCGCGCACTTCCTTGAGGATCGGGCCGGCGATCTCCGCGTCGAGCCCGGGCCGTCCGGGCGCACGAATGGGCATCTCGTCGAAGAGACGACGCGACTCGGAGATCGACATCTCGGTGAGCTCACCAATGTTGCGTCCCTCGATCGTCACCGCGAGCGACTCGGGCTTGAGGCGACGCCCGCCGCAGGTCTGGCATGGCCGCTCGACCATGTACTCCTGCAACTCCATGCGGATCGTATCGGAGTCCGTCTCCTGGTAGCGACGCTGCACCGACGCGACGATGCCCTCCCAGACGATCGCTGGCGCCGCAGCCTTCACGCTGGACTTCACCGCCTTCACGCCGCGCTTCTTGACCGACAGCGTCTCGCTCGCGTTTGCGCTCGTACCGTGAAGGAGCGCCTGCTTCACGGGACGCGTGAGCTTGCCCCATGGCGTCGACAGGTCGAATCCGATCTGCTTCGCGAGCCCCGGGAGAATGACTCGACGCAAGTAGCCGTCGGGTGCACCCCACGGCAGCACGACGCCTTCGAGGATCGTCAGGCTCGGATCCCCGAGAATCAGGTCCTCGCTCACTTCGCGACGCGTTCCCAGCCCACCGCATGCGGGACACGCGCCGAATGGAGAGTTGAATGAGAAGTGCCGGGGCTCGAGCTCGGGGAGCGAGATGCCGCAGTTGGGGCACCCGTACCGTTCGGAGAACAGGTTGGTCGTCTTCTCGTCGCCGTGACGCACGACCTCCACCAGGCCCTCGGCAAGCTTGAGGGCCGTCTCGAGCGAATCGACGATGCGCCCCCGATCTTCGGCGCGCACCACGGCCCGGTCGACCACGATGCTGATGTCGTGGTTCTGTCGCTTGTTGAGCACCGGCGGCTTGGCCAGCTCAACGAGCGCCCCGTCGACCATCGCGCGGATGAAGCCCTGCTTGCGCGCGCCCTCGAACAGGTCGCGGAACTCTCCCTTGCGGCCGCGCACGAGGGGCGCGAGGATCTCGATCCGGGTCGCGTCGGGCCACGCGAGAACAGCGTCGGCGATCTGGCCAGCGGTTTGCCGCTCGACACCGCGTCCGCAGTTGTGGCAGTGCGGCGTGCCGACGCGGGCGTACATCAGGCGGAGGTAGTCGTAGATCTCCGTGACCGTGCCGACCGTCGACCGCGGGTTATGGCCGGCGCTCTTCTGTTCAATGGAGATCGCCGGGGAGAGCCCCTCAATGGAGTCGACGTCGGGCTTCTCCATGAGCCCCAGGAACTGACGGGCGTAGGCGGAGAGCGACTCCACGTACCTTCGCTGCCCCTCCGCGTAGATGGTGTCGAACGCGAGGGACGATTTGCCCGAACCGGACAGCCCCGTAACCACCGTCAGGCGGTCTCGGGGGATCTGGACGTCGATGTTCTTGAGGTTGTGCTCGCGAGCGCCGCGAATCAGGAGGGCGTCTTCGGCCATAAGACCCGAAACTTCGCCGAAGGGGTCGACTCATTCAAGGGAGCCTGTAAGGGCCGTGAATCGGGATTCGGGAGTGGGGATTCGGCGTGATTCGTGATATCCGTCGCCGAATCACACCGAATCGCGACTCCCGAATCCCGAATCCCGGCCTTCGTGACTTTTCCCCCGTCCAGCGGTCCTGTCCGCGGAGGCTCCCGCGCCAGAACCCCTTGCACAACAGCCACTTAGAGTTTCGGACGGTGGTGCCCTCCGTCACAAAGTCGCCTCACGCCGGTGCTGCCCCCGACATGCGCCTCGAGATCAAGATCGACGACCTGGCCTACGTTGCGGCGGACGCCATCGCGCGCCCCGTGAACGCCGAACTGCGCGCCACGACCACGCTGATGCGCCGGCTCGAGGACGCGGCAGGGGAAGGGCTCACCCGGCAGCTGCGGGTGAACGAACCGCTCGACGTGGGCGCGGCGGTGGTGACGGCTGCGGGACACCTCGAATCACGGCTCATGATCCACGCGGTGGTGATGACCGAGGACGAGTCCGTGTCAAAGCCCGGAGTGCAGCGGGCGATCACGAGCGCCCTGCAGCGCGCGCGCGACTGGAAGATCGAGCACCTCGCCGTGGCACCGTTCGGCCTCGGTGCCGGGAACCTCGACGTGGATGATGCCGCGCAGGCCATGCTGCTCGCGCTGAGCCATCACGCACAGGGCGCCGACTATCCTCGCGAGGTCACGATCGTGGTGGAGAATGCCTTTGAGGAAGCGGCGTTCCAGGCCGCGCGCGCGTGGAAATGGAGGGACGCATGACCGGACGCGGAGTACTCGCCGCCGCCGTGCTCGCGGCGTGGGGCGCCGGCATCGCCGTCTTCGCACAACGCGAGGTGACGCGCTCGCCGATGGAACGCCTCGCCGAGAGCGCGGTGCGCATCGCACCGGGGCCCACGTACTTTGCCGTCACCGAAGGCGCACGCCACGTGGGATTCTCTTCGTTCACGACCGACACGATTCCCGACGGCTTGCAGTTCACCGAATACGAGGTGCGCGAAGTTCGCGCGGTGAACACCAGTGGTCGCCGCGTACGGCAGGTGGTGAGCCGTGCGTCACGGGCGCTCGCCCTTCGCGAGGTGATCGTGAGCGCCGGCGGACCCATCGCCACCGCCACGGTCAGCGACGACTCGACGCTGCTCGTGATCCGCGAGGGAGCGGCCGGGCCGGACACCACGCGCGCACGCTACGCGAAGCCCCTGCTCCTCCCCTCGCTCGTGCCCCTCGCTGTCGCGTTAGGCGAGTCTCCGTCCATCGGCGACCGGCACGCGTATGACGTCTTCGACCCCACCACGCTGCGCGTGCGACGGCTCTCGGTGACCCTGGTCGCGGAGTCGACGCTGCACGTGGTCGACAGCGCGGCGTTCGACGCCTCCGCCCGACGCTGGCGCGCCGCCCACACGGACACCGTGCAGGCCTGGCGACTCGTCGAGGACCGCACACCGGGACTCGACCTCTGGGTCGATGAGCTCGGGCGCACGGTCTCATCGCTGGATGGTGCGACCACCACGCGCACGCGCACGTCGTACGAGATGGCGTTCGAGAACTGGCGCAGCCTCGGCCGCGCATCCGGCGATTCGGTGACGGCGCCGATGGCCACGATGACGCGCGTGCGTGACGCGGCCCGCCTGGCGCACCTCACACTCGTGACGCGCGGGCTTCCCCTCGCGCGACTCGGCGTGACAGCGCCATGGCAGCGCATTGCCGGGGATACCATCCACGTCAAGACGCCCGACGCGACGCTGCGCCCGAGCGGATACTGGCTCCCGACACATCGCGACTTCCGTGCCCGGCACAAGGGCGACCTGAAGGTGGAACCGGGCATCGAGGTGGAGTCACCGGCCATCATCGGTGCGGCGCGCCGGTTGCGCAACGGCCAGACGGATCCGCGGCGCTTCGCCGAAAGCCTGCTGCGCTGGGTGAGCGATTCCATCCGCCTCGAGCCGACGCTCACGCCACCCAGTGCGCTCACCACGATGCGGTCGGCGTCGGGCGATGCCGACCATCACACG
>JACMLI010000626.1 GCA_014379705.1 Gemmatimonadaceae bacterium | reverse complement strand
TGGCGCGCGCCGACTCCGCGCGCCCGCGCGTCACCGGGCTGTCGGATGCATCGGATGCGTAGACCCGCGCCCCCGACCGGCGCAACAGGACGGACGCGGCCAGCCCGCTCTTCCCCAGGCCGACCACCGCCACCTCGCCCGCCGTCCAGTCTCGCATCACGGTCACCGCAGCTTGAGGGTCGCCAGCGCCACGAACGCGCAGAAGATCCCGAGGATCCAGAAGCGAACCACCACCTGCGCCTCGCTCCAGCCCTTGAGCTCGAAGTGATGGTGGATCGGGGCCCGCAGGAAGACCCGGTGTTGGCGAGCATACTCCACGCCATGCCGGCGCTTGCGCCACTTGAACGCGCTGCGCTGCAGGATCACGGAGAACGTCTCTACCGCAAAGACGCCGCCAACAAAGGCCAGGAGGAACTCGCTCTTGAGCAGCACCGCGATGGCCCCGAGCGCGCCACCGAGCGCGAGCGAGCCCGTGTCTCCCATGAAGACCTGCGCGGGATACGTGTTGTACCAGAGGAAGCCGATGCACGCCCCCACCAGCGCGAGGCAGAAGACCGTGAGCTCCCCCGAGCCGCGCAGGTAGAAGAGCTGCAAGTACACGCTCGCATCGATGCGCCCCATCACGTAGGCGAACAGCCCGAGCGTGAGGATCGCGATCGCACACAACCCGGCGGCCAATCCGTCGAGGCCGTCCGTCAGGTTCACCGAGTTCGAGACGCCCGTGATGATGAACGTGACCCACGGGACGTAGATCCAGCTGAGTCCGACCGTGAGGGGCACAAGCAGCAGGTTCTTGAAGAACGGCAGCGTGGTGGACGCGCCCGGAAGGTTGGAGACCGGCCAGAGCCAGAGGATCAGGCCGAACAGGAGGCCGATGCTCACCTGCCCCGCGAGCTTGTATCGCTCGACGAGTCCCTCGTTCTTCTTCCCTTCCCGCTTCTGCTTGAGCTTGAGGTAGTCGTCGAGGAAGCCGATGCCCCCCATCCAGATGGTCACGAGCAGCGCGAGCACGACGTAACGCTGGTTGTCGAAGCGGGCCCACAGGATCGTGGGCACGACGGCGCAGCTGAGAAGGATCAGGCCTCCCATCGTCGGCGTGTCGCCCTTGCCCTGGTGCGTGTCCGGCGTGCCCTCACGCACCACCTGGCTCACGCGCAGCAACCGGAGCCGACGAATGAGCGGAGGCCCGAACACGAACGTCAGCAGCAACGCCGTCACGGCGGCGGCAGCGGCCCGCACCGAGATGTAGGTGATGAGGCGCAACTGTGGCACGTCGTCGATGAAGCGACTCAGCAGGAAGTAGAGCAAGGCGGTCCGAGGTGTCGGTTGGGGTAGTCAGTGCGGGGCAGCGGGCGTGGACGGTGCAAGGCCGGCGTGCGCCTCGAGTCGCGCGACGAGACGTTCGAGTCGCGTCCCGCGCGACCCCTTGAGCAGGATAAGCGCGTCGGCCGGCACGCGGGGCGCGAGCAGTGGCCACACCGACACGGCGTCCTCGGCCGTGACCACGCGGGGGTCTCCGGTGGCCACGC
>JACMLI010000082.1 GCA_014379705.1 Gemmatimonadaceae bacterium | reverse complement strand
CTCGCTGGGCTCGTTCTCGTACCGCTCCTCCTCGAGCCCCAGCCTGCGCAGGCCGCCCCCGGTTTTCACGCGGCGTGGATCGACCAGTCGCCCTGGCCGACGCTCCGCCCGGGCGGGACGGTCTCGTACACCATCCGTTTCCGGAACACCGGTGACACGACGTGGCAGCGCGGCAGCCCCTTCCGTCAGGTGAATCTCGGGGTCTCGGGCGACTCCACGGCGTTCGCGGACGCCGGTATGGCCGTGGGATGGCTGAGCCCCAACCGCGTCGCTACGACCACCGAGGCGAGCGTGCCGCCCAACGCGATCGCGACCTTCACGTTCACGCTTCGGGCGCCGTCGACTCCGGGCACGTACCGCCTGCCGCTCCACCCGGTGCTCGATGGAGTGCAGCATCTCGAGGACGAAGGCGTCTACGTCCTCGTCGTGAGCGACCCTGGCTACCACAGCGCGTGGGTGAGCCAGTCGCCGTACCCGACGCTGCAGCCTGGTCAGGTGAGCGCACCGCTCACCATCGTCTTCCGTAACACGGGCACGCAGACATGGACGAAGGGGGTGCTCGGACAGGAGGCGCGCCTCGCCATCAATCAGGACAACGCGCAGTGGGCGTCTCTCGCCGTGAACTGGCTGTCGGCCAATCGCGTTGCCGCCCAGACCGAACCGAGCGTCCCGCCCGGCGCGAACGGGACGTTCACGTTCCAGGTCCGCGCGCCGCAGACCGCCGGCACGTACCGGCTGCACCTCCGCCCGGTGATCGACGGCACCACGTGGATGGAAGACCAGGGCGTCTTCCTCACGATCACGGTCCCGCTGCCGGCCGGGAGCGTGCCGCAGCTTGTCGCGACAGTGATCAGCTCCGGTCTTGCGATCCCATGGGATCTCGCATTCGCGCCGGACGGACGCATGTTCGTGACCGAGCGTGTCGGGAACATCCTCGTCTACGCCAGCGCGGCTCCGGGGGCGCAGCAGCTCGCGAACGTCTTCCCGGTCGCCAACATCAACGCGTCGGGCGAGGCGGGGCTCATGAGCATCGAGCTCGACCCGAACTTCGCCGCCAACAGCCTTCTCTACGTCTGCGTGTCGGTGAACGACGGTGGCCAGTGGCTGAATCAGGTGCAGCGCTACCGGATGAACGGCAACACGCCGATCTTCGATCGGTATGTCATCCGCTCAGGGATGCGTGCGAACAGCAATCACGACGGCTGCCGGATCCGCTTCGGCCCCGATGGCAAGCTCTGGGTGACGATGGGCGACGCCGGGAACACGGCGAACGCGCAGAACCCGAATGTCCTGAACGGCAAGGTGCTCCGCCTCAACAGCGATGGCACGATCCCCGCCGACAACCCGATCATGCCTGGCGCCGCGGCGCGCACGGCCGTGTACGCGATGGGGAACCGCAACCCGCAGGGCCTGACGTTCGAGCCGGGGACAGGGCGTGTTTTCGAGGTCGAGCACGGCGACAGCACGCACGACGAGATCAACATCATTCGCGCCGGCGCCAACTACGGCTATGCGGTCTGCCGCGGGCCATGCAGCGATCCGCGTTTCGTGAGCCCGGCCTGGTCCTCGGGGAACACGGTGATCGCGCCGTCAGGAGCCGACTTCGCGCGCGGCGTCCAGTGGGGCGCGTACGACGGCTCGCTCTTCGTCGCGACCCTGCGTGACACGGACCTGCGCCGGTTCACCGTCAGTGGGGACGTCGCGACGCAGCGGGACATCTTCTACAACGGCACCTACGGTCGGATTCGCAGCGTCCGGCAGGGACCCGACGGGTCGCTCTACCTCACGACCAGCAACGGGAGCGGCGACCGGGTCGTTCGCATCACCCCGACGCAATGACGTGCCGATCTTCCTCGCGTGGATCGGCGTGCCCTGGGGCTTGCAGGCGAGCGCGCGGCTGAGACGGAGCTCGTCCGCGCCGGGCTGCGTGTCGTGGCCCGCAATCAGCGCACGCGCTTCGGTGAGATCGACCTGGTCTGTCGCGACAGGGACGGCTACGTGTTCGTCGAGGTGAAAACGCGGAGCGCGGGGTCGTTCGTCGCGGCGGCCGAGGCGGTCGACCGCCGGAAGCTTGGCCGGCTCG
>JACMLI010000081.1 GCA_014379705.1 Gemmatimonadaceae bacterium | reverse complement strand
TGTCCGACAAGGCGCGCTGGGACGCCCTCGCCGAGATCAATCGCGTCCTGGGGCGGTCGGCGGGCACGAGGCGCGTCGAGCCACGCTCCGACGGCTCCTTCGCGCGCAGCTTCGTCCCGGTGGGCGACGCGTTTGCCGGCCTCATCATCCCCGTCGTCGAGTCGGCAGCGGATTCCCTGATCAGCGGTGAGCTGCGACGCGTACGACGGTGCGGGGATTCGCGCTGTTCGCGCGTCTTCCTCGACCCCACGCGCAACGGGCGTCGCCGGTGGTGCGAGATGGCCACCTGCGGCAACCGGGCCAAGGCCGCGCGCTTCCGTGAGCGTCACCACGAGCCGCCGATCGCGAGCGCCTAACGAGGCTCCGGCGCGGGCGCACTGCGCAGGTACCCCATCTCCATC
Organism: Gemmatimonadaceae bacterium; assembly: GCA_014379705.1. GTDB lineage: Bacteria > Gemmatimonadota > Gemmatimonadetes > Gemmatimonadales > Gemmatimonadaceae > RBC101. The sequence goes on along the minus strand of JACMLI010000081.1, from coordinate 9,629 downwards.
GCGTAGCCCTTGAGCCGGCGCTGCAGCATGCGCCGCCCGCGGAAGAGCCGCGACTTGACCGTTCCCTCGGGCACGCGCAGCACCTCCGCGATCTCCGCGTAGCGCATGCCGTGCACGTCGCTCATGAGGACCGCCGTGCGATACTCCGCTGGCAGGGCCTCGATCGCCCCGACGATCTCCTCATCGATGAAGGAATCGTAGAACGCGCCCTCGGGATCGACCTCGCCGGCGACGTTGGATGCCGGGCCATCGGGATCGTCCGTGGAGACCACCTCACGCGCGTCGATGCGGCGCTTCCGGCTGATGAACAGGTGATAGAGAATCGTGAAGAGCCAGGCTCGCATGTTCGTTCCGATACGGAATTGCTCCCAGCGCTCGATGGCGCGCAGGAACGTGTCGGACACGAGGTCCTCGGCGTCGTCGGGCGAGCGCGCGAGCTTGAGCCCGAAGCTGTAAAGCGCCCCGAGATGCCGCTGCGCCTCGATCTCGAAGGCGCTGCGGGGGCCCGCCGAGGGAGTGGCCGCGGCTCGCGCGATGCCAAGTCCGGGGAGGAGGACCATGGAGCCAATGGTCGCCGGCATCACGTGGAGGAGACCCCCTCGCGCACGTGCGTGCCGACGAAGCGCTTCAGGTCGGCCGCGATGCCCCGCAGCATCTCGGCGTCGCGATTCACCTTCGACATCATCAGCGCGCCCTCGAGGGTGGCGATGATGAAGCGGGAAAGGCGGGCGCTGTCGACGTCGTCGGCGAGCGAGGGACGCATTTCCCAGAGGAGCGCCTGGAGCTGCTTGGCCCAGCGGTCGAAGACCGTCGTGAGTCGCTCGCGAAAGCCCTCATGCATGTCCGCCATTTCCGACGCGAGGTTGCCGAACGGCGATCCGATGCGAAACCCGCGCTCGGTCTGGAGCGCGACGAGGGAGTCGATGAAGAGATGGAGCCGCTCGAGTGGCTCGATCATCGGCTCGCGCAGGATGGCGAGTCCGCGTTCGGCGAAGCCCTCGAACTGCCGGCCCAGGACTTCGAGGCCGAGTTCGTCCTTGGAGCGGAAGTAGTGGTAGAAGTGGCTCTTCCCACTGAGTTCGGCACGCGCGATGACGTCGTCGACGGAGGTTCGCTTGAACCCTCGCTCGGCGATGAGCGATGCGGCGGAGTCGATGATGCGATCGCGGGTGCTGGTGGTCACGCGGGGATCATAGGACCGTGTGGTCCTAAGTGCAAGGGCTGGGCTGTGTGGTGTGCGCTGAATGCTGGATAGAGTGGACATTCAACTGCATGTGGCACAACGACTTATTGCACTATCTGCTGTCTTCTGCGCGTATGGACCGTGTGGTCTTATTCTCATGCCTTGCCCACGCAGGATAGGTTCCGCGGCATGCCTCTGGTCGACGTCAAGCGCACCTACCTGGAAATGCGGTCTCTGGACGCGCTGTCCGGGAGCCAGGAGGATCCCGCCGGCGAGTCGCTGGTCGAGCTGCGACCCTGCAGCCTCGAGGACGCCCGGCGACTGTATCGCGCCGTCGGGGAGCGCTATCACTGGCGCGATCGGCTCGTGCAGGCCGACGACGAGCTTCGTGCGTATCTCGCGCGCGATGACGTGCGTGTGTTCGTCGCCCGCTCGGACGGGCGCGAGGATGGCTACTTCGAGCTGCTACGCCAGGAGAACGGTGAGGTCGAGGTCGCGTACTTCGGGCTCATGGAGCACGCGCACGGTCGCGGAATAGGGCGCTGGCTCCTTGTGCGCGCCGTGCAAGTCGCCTTTGCATGGGGCTCGACGCGTGTGTGGCTGCATACCTGCACGCTCGACTCCCCGGCCGCGCTTCCGAACTATCTCGCTCGGGGGTTCGTGGCTTTCCGTGAAGAGTGGTACCAGGCCCAGTTGGACGAGTGGACGAGATAGACGAGATGGACGAGTAGTCAGGCGTACCGAGACGGACTACCGCAACGGAGTCGTAGAACCATCTCGTCCATCTCGTCCATCCCTTCCACCCGTCCCCTATCTCCCGCGCCGCCTTCGACGATTCGGATCCACGCTCCGCCCATCGCGCGCCTTCTCGAAGCGCTTCTTCTCCCCGGGCGTCCGCGCATCTCCGCCCCCCTGGCGGCGACGGCGATGGAACTCGTCCTGGCGTTCCTCGCGCCGGCTCGGCCGCTCCTCCGGCATCCACGGTCGGTCGAGAAGTTCCTGCAACTCCGCCAGCGTCGAGGCCCGCACCCCGCCCCGCTGGCCGCGATGCACCGCAAAGCGCAGCGGACGATCGAGCGTCGGCACTTCCTCGGCGACCAGCGTTCGCGCGATCTTCTCGGGGAGCATGAGTCGCGCGACGCCGATGACCCGCCCGTCGAGCTCCTCGACGTCGTAGTCGATCCCGACCGGCGTTCCGCGAACCTCCGTGATGTCCGGCAAGGCGAACAGTCGTTCGCGCTCGGCAGAATCGACAAGACTCGAGAGATCGAGGCGGAGCGAGGCGGCGCGGTATTCGCGAATCGAGTGTACCGGTTCGAGCAGCCTTCGGTACATCGACGCGAGGTCTGCCTGGCTGAGGCGCGGCGTCGCTCCTCCTGATCGCCGGTAGAGTTCGCGCGCGTCCCGGATCGCTTCGCGATTGCGCCGCACCGCCTGGTGGCGCGCTTCCTCGCGGGCCAGGGCATCGGCGAGGGCCCCCCGCGCACCGTCGGCATCCTCCGGGGGAAACTCGTCGAGGAACTCCTCGTCGCGATCGAGTTCGAAACCGAAGTACGTGACGCGTGTGCGACGTACCAGCCCGTCCCGCCGCTCGGTGCCGACGTAGGCGATCTCGGGCTCGCTGCGCACGGCGTATTTCCGCACGAGGTCGTTCGGCAGCTGTGTCCCCTCGATGGACGCGCGTGGCGTGCCGGAGCGGTCGGCGAAGTAGCGTATCGTGCCCGCCACCGCGCCCCACGACCCGGCCACGCTCGTACGGGACACCCGGGCCTCCTGTCCGTCAGCGGTCTCCTCGTCGATGACGAGGGCGAAAGGCATGATCCGCGCGACGAGGTCGCAGAAGCGCTGCCGCAGGATATCGTCAACCATGGGAAGCCTGGCCGGCAGCGCGACGCCGACTGTGCGGCATACGCTCGCCATGGCCAGGGCGGTGTCTTCCACAGCCTTCACGAGCACCCCGCGTCGCTCGGCCCAGCGCTCGATGATCGTTGCGTCGAAGAGGTGGCGCGGGAGCCCGTATACCTCTCCGACGTACCCGGCCTTGCCGAGGGCTTCGGCATAGACGTTGTAGGCCGTGAGGTGATCGCTCCCGGCGACGATGAGTCCCGACAGGTCGCGCTGGTCGCGGGTCATGCGATGGAGCGACTCGATGCTCGCCATCACCGCGAGGCACGGGAGCAGGTCCTTGTCACCATGCACCAGGAGCTCGGCCCATGAGCGGTCCACCGGCATCGCCTCGACGAGGCGTCCGTAGCGCGAGAGGCGCCCATTCTCCACGACGCCGCGTGCTTCGAGGTGCTCCAGGGCCTTTCTGTACGCCGGGCGATCGAGCGCAACGGGCAAGTCGAGTTCGTCGGCGCGAAGCCCAAGGTCGGCGCAGGTGAGCGCCACGCGCTCCGAGTCGCCGGCGAGCTGGAACTCGGGCGCTGTGGGGCGCAGCGAGGCGAAGTCGATGTCGCGATCGCTGAGGATGTACACGCGTCCCTGCTCCACGCGCCCGTGCACGCGCCCCGCCATCTGCAGGATCTCGTTGGTGCCGAGGTGCAGCCGGGTGAGCACGTTCTTGCCGCGCTCGACCACGTTCGCGAAGCGGGTGTCGTCGATGACGACGGTGTCGAGCCCCTTGATGTTGAGCGCGCTTTGTCCCGCGGCCGTCATCGCGAGGAAGTAGGGCTTGGGCGCGCCGTCTTCGAGGAAGGGCCGGATCACGCGGATCGGCTCGCCCCCGTGGTAGAACGCCGAGGTGATCCGGCGAAAGCGGTCGCCGACCGCCACGGCGACCTGCTCCACCGCGGCACGCGTGGGCAGGAACATCCCGACGCCCCGCCGCTGCTTCATCACCTGCTGGAGGAAGCGGTCATCGAGGAAGTTCGCGGGGTCCTGGCGCACGATGCGCACGTCGGCCGCCTTGTCGGGGTCGAACGCGGTCGTCTGGATGACCGTGCTCGACTCCAGGTAGCGGGCGTAGAACCCGGGATCGACGGTGGCCGAGAGCCAGATGAACCGGCACCCGACGCGCTTGCCTAACGCGAGACAGAGCTCGAGCTCGGCGGAGGTCTGGTGGATCTCGTCGACGACCAGGGTGTCGCGGGGGAGGATATCGCCGTCCTGGAACCAGCGCCGTGCGATCCCCGTGGTCACGATGATCACGTTCCAGGTCGGCGTCTCCGGCGTCGCCTCACGCTCGCGGTTCACGACGCCGACGCGCAGCTCCGTCGTCCGGAGGATCGACTCGGCGATCGAGCGCACGGCGAGCGTCTTTCCCGTGCCGGTGCCGGCCACGATGCCAAAGCCCACGCCGCTGGCGGCGAGGGCTCGTATCTCATCGCCATGCCGCCGTTCGAGCACGGTGTCGAGGTGCAAGCCGAGCGCGAGCTCGATTGTTTCGCAGGCTGCCCGAGTGGGGGCAATGACGATGATGCGGCCGGTCGGCGGTTCCGCCGCGACGAAGGCGTCGTGGTCGAGCGGAAGGGCGCGATCCCTGATGTTGGTGAGCACCCGTGAAGGGTAAGCGGAGAAACGCAACGTCGCTCAACGCCAGGTCGCGCTGGCGGAGCGACGGGCAGGCACCTAGCGCCTGGTGCTCTCCTCTTCGGGTTTCTTCGGCTTCTTCGGTTCGGGTTCCTTGCGATCGTTGCCCGGCGCATCCTCGCCGAAGATCACGCGTCCATTGCGCGGCTTGTTTCGCACGGCGGTCGGGCAATCGGTCGGGGCGGGCTGCTGGCGCGCCGGAACGCCATCGATCCAGATGCGACACATCCCCCGCGGCGGCCTGTACTCGACGGGGATGTCGTTCTTCTGGTCGTTGTTTCGCGTGGGGGTGAAGGAACGGACGGTTTGCGCCGACCCGCTCCCCGGCAAAGCCAGGGAGGCCACCACACCAGCCACTGCGAAGATTGTCACGGGACGGATCATTGCTGCTCCTGCTGCGCCCATTCGATCAGGCACCTCTGTATTGGCACGTTGGGTGCCATGGGAGGCCCGCCCGCCCGACCCCTCTAAACATAGGACGCGCAACGCGTTGTGGACATCTCTGCCGCCAGCTCGAGGAAGCGCGTCCTCCAGGCGAGACGACGAGGCCGGACAAAAGGACACCGAGGCGGCGGCTCGACTCCCGGTACACGTCCCCTTCGGGAGAGTGCCCGGGTTCCGGGGTCAGGCGCCGAAAGAGATCCCTGCGGCGCGGGCCGTCCGTACGATGTCGTGGGACGGATCAACACGCTTGGGCTCCCTGAGGGCCTCGGCAAACGGGACCGTCACGATGTGGGGGGACTGGAGGGCGACCATTTCGCCCCACTTTCCCTGTTCGACGGCCTCGATGGCCGCCCCACCGAATCGCGTGGCGAGCAGGCGGTCGTACCCAGTGGGTGAGCCTCCGCGCTGCAGGTGACCGAGCACGAGCGAGCGCGACTCCTTTCCCGTCCGTTCCTGAATCTGCCACGCGAGCCGGCCGGCGATGCCTCCGACGCGCTTGTCCTGCCCCGGGAGCGAGTCACCCATCAGTGACTGTTCGCCCCCACTCTGGAATGCACCCTCGGCGACGACGACGATGGAGAAGTGACGGCCGCTCCGATCGCGTGCGCGCACCTTCTCGCACACGACCTCCAGGTCGAAGGGAATCTCCGGGATCAGGATGACGTCGGCTGACGCGGCCACACCGGCGTGCAGCGCAATGAACCCGGCGTGGCGCCCCATCACTTCCATCACGATCACGCGGTCATGGCTCTCCGCGGTCGTGTGCAGCTTGTCGAGTGCCTCGATCGCGGTGTTCACCGCAGTGTCGAAGCCGAACGTGGTGATCGTGCCACTCACGTCGTTGTCGATGGTCTTCGGCACGCCGACGATGTGGACGCCGCGATCGTGCAATTGCTGCGCGATTCGCAGCGACCCATCGCCACCGATGGTGACGATCGCATCGATGCCAAGGCGCTCGATATTGGCAAGCATCTCACCCGAGCGATCCACCTCGATGTACGAGCCGTCGTCCTGCCGGACTGGAAAGGCGAACGGGTTGCCGCGGTTGGTGGTGCGGAGGATGGTGCCACCCAGGTGCGCGATGCCACGCACCGAATTCCGGGTGAGGGACAGGATCTGGTCCTCGCCCAGCAGGCCGTAGTAGCCCCGGCAGATGCCGAGCACGTCCCATCCGCGACTCGTGGCGGACAGGACGGCGGCGCGAATCACGGCATTGAGGCCGGGGGCGTCTCCGCCTCCAGTGGACAGGGCAATTCTCATTTTCGGGCGTTGAGCATCAGGCAAGTGGAACGATCAGGACATATCGGACACGTCCCCGGAAGTCTCGGCTTCCCGCAGCAGTTGCACGACCTCACCAGCGAGCGCATGTCGTCGCAGCTGGGACTTGAGGAAGATCGGTTTGCCATCGACATGCACCTCAAAGCGCCCACCGCTGGAGGGCATCAGTTCAACCTGTGAAGCCGGAAATGCCTGACGAACCTCGGCTGCCAGACTGGCGGCCCGTGGTTCGTAGTTTCACATCGTGCAGTATTCGATGGTAACGTGCATGGGAGTGCCGGGTTCGTGGGCGCAATGCGACTCGTCAGGCAGCCCCACCGGTCGCGACGGGACGAAAGATACCACGACTCGCGCGGACGGTCGCGCGGGCCTCAGCGGGACGGCATCGGCGCACCCATGAGGTTGGCCAGCGCGCGAATGGTCGAGTCCTGGCGTCCGACGAGGACCGAGAGGGAGTCGAGGCGCTCCTGAAGGTCCATTTGGCCGTCGCGAAGCTCCTGCATGGCGCTTGCGAGTTCGTACACCGTCTGCGCCATGTCGACGTCCTGCTTGGTGGGCAGTCCGCAACCGATTGCGGCGAGCAGCGGAACGACTCGGAGGAAGCAGCGAGAGCGCGGGGGCGTTGATCCGGGCATGCTGCACACGCTATCCCCGCGCGGCCCGGAGCGACAGTCGGCGGGAAAACGGTCACACGTGCGCGATTCGGGTACGGGGAGTGGAGCCGCCGGCCCATACGTTCCCCTCCCCGACCCCGAACCATGCGGCCTCCTTACCTCCGCCCACTACACGGCATGACCATGCTCGAAGTCGTGATCGTCCTGTTCCTCGTCGCCTTGTGCTCGGTGATGGCCATTCCCCGGTACGCCGCGTTTCACGACCGGCTGGCGGCGCGGGGGGCGGCCAGCCTGCTCACGCGTGCCCTCCTCGATGCGCGTCACCTCGCCTGGCGGCTGGGCACGCGAACGGCGGTTCGCGTGGACACAGCGGCGGCATCGGTCACCGTGCAGGATGCGGGGGGCCCGATCGCCCGGCACGACCTGCAGTCGCTCTTTGGAGTCAGCGTGGGCGCAACGCGCGACTCGGTGGCCTACCTGCCCGACGGCCTGGGATTCGGGGCGTCGAACGCCCGCTTCATCGTCGCGCGCGGCGCCGCGGCCGAGACGGTGACCGTGAGCCGCATCGGTCGCGTGCGGCGCTGAGGCTCAGCCGAAATCGAACCCCGGCATCGAGATGCGGTCGATCGGGTTGCCGAGCACGCGCTCGATGGTGCGCACCATGGCGATCTCGTCGGGGGCCATGAACGTGAAGGCGTCGCCGGTCTGGGCCGCGCGCCCGGTGCGACCGATGCGGTGGATGTAGTCCTCTGCCTGGCCCGGCACGTCGTAGTTGACGACGTGGGAGATGCCGGAGATGTCGAGTCCGCGCTGCGCGATGTCGGTGGCGACCAGGACCCTGATCGCTCCGGAGCGGAACGCCTCGAGGGCGGCATTGCGCTGCGCCTGCGTCTTGTCGGCATGCATCGCCGTCGCCTCGATCGACGCGTCCTGCAGGCCATGCACGACGCGGTCGGCGCCATGCTTCGTGCGCGTAAAGACAAGGACCGAGTCCATCGCGTGTTCCTGCAGCAGCGACACGAGGAGCGCGGTCTTTCGGGACCCGGGCACAGGGTAGACGGCGTGGCGAACGGTGTGGGCCGCCTGCGATCGTCGCCCCACCTGCACCACGGTAGGACGCCGCAGGTACTTCCGGGCCAGGGCTTCGACTTCGGGAGGCATCGTGGCGCTGAACAGCAGCGTCTGCCGATACGGCGAAATGCCGCTGACGATGCGATTGATCTGCGGCGCGAAACCCATGTCGAGCATGCGATCGGCCTCGTCGAGCACGAGCACCTCGAGGTTGTCGAGGGAGACGTTGCCGCGCTCCATGTGGTCGATCATGCGACCGGGCGTGGCCACGAGCACGTCGACGCCGGTGGAGAGTGCGCGCTCCTGCGGTTCGTAGGCAACCCCGCCGTAGATCGGCGCAACGTCGACGTCGGCGAATTGCCCATACTTCCGGAACGAGGCGTCGACCTGCTGGCAGAGTTCCCGGGTCGGCGTGAGGATCAACGCGCGCAGCCGGCGCGGTCCGCCGCTGAGCCGATTGACGATCGGGAGGGTGAAGGCCGCGGTCTTGCCGGTGCCCGTCTGCGCGAGGCCCATGACGTCCCCGCCACGCATGGCGATCGGGATCGCCTGTGCCTGGATGGGCGTCGGCACGGTGTACCCGGCGGCCGTGACGGCCCGCATGACGTCCGGCAGCAAGCCGAGGGATTCCCAGGGAGGGAGGATGGGGTCCACGGGCGCCAGAACCCCGATCGGCGCCAACACCGCGGCGTCAACGGGTTCCGTGTTGTCGGTGGCGACCTTCGTGGAAGCACGACGTGCCGCTACGGGGCGCGTCGCTGCTCGTTTCCTGGGGGGCATGAAGTCCGCGAGTCCGGTGGGGACCGCGAAAGCTAACCACGGTGTGCCATTGCCGGGCGTTGCGTGCCTAACAGCGACGCGCCGGCCGAGGTCAGGACCCGAACTCGAGCGGACGCCCGACCAGCGTGGCGATGAGCCCCAGGCGGAAGGTCACCTCCGAGGAGAGCCCCTCGGCGCCCCTGCCCTGCAGGTCGGCAAATGGCCAGGCCACGGGGTTGGCCGTGAGTCCCCCCTGGTTCTTCGACGGACGCCACACGAGGTCGCGGTCCCGATCGTCGAGGAAGCGCTCGTACTGGCGGCGCCACCCTTCGTGCCGCTGCAACATCGTGAGCCGCGCCATCAACTCCAGCCAGAACATGGCGAAGGACACGTCGGCATCGACCCCGGAGCGCGACACGAGGGGATCGCCAAGCACGAGGTAGGGGTTGAGGACGACCTTGCCCGCGACGATCTGGTTCGCAGCGTGCTTCGACGCAGGGCGGGCGAGGTACGCCATGAGCCGATCGACGAAGTCGTCGCGTTCGTTCCGGAACTCCGGCATGAACGCGAGCATGATCAGGAAGTGCAGCGATGGCGGCGCGGCCTCGGGCGCGAGCACGTGCGTGCCCGCGACCTTCGTCCACGGATCATCGGCGAGGGGAGACGAGATATACTCGTCGACGCGCTCGACGGCGCGCGTCGCGGCGCCGCGAAGGCGGGGATCGCGCTCGTAGCCGGCGTGCGACAGC
>JACMLI010000625.1 GCA_014379705.1 Gemmatimonadaceae bacterium | reverse complement strand
TACTCCTCGTCGCCGGTGGACTCTTCGGCAACGGGTTGCGGCAGCTGAAACTGCTCGACGCCGGATGGCGCACCGAGGGCGTGATGACGGTGGACCTCGATCTCGAGCTTCGCGGCATGCCGGTGGAGGAAGGACAGGTGTTCCAGTCCGCGCTCGTGGAGCAGGTCGGGCGACTGCCCGGCGTGACGCACGCCTCGATCGCCGCCAAACTCCCGCTTGCGGGCTGTTCCTCGCTCGGGGTGGTCACCCTCCCGGGACGCGACGCCGTGCCTGGTGCGCCCGGCGCCTCGCCCTGCTTCAACCGGGTGTCGCCAGGCTACTTCGCCACGTTAGGCATCGCGATGCGTACCGGGCGGGACTTCACCTCGGGGGACGGCGCACGCGCCCCTCGCGTCGCCGCGATCAACGAGACGATGGCGCGCCGCCTGTTCCCGGCGGGTAACGCGATCGGTCGGCAGGTGCAGGTCGGGAGTGGCGAACGGGCATTCACCATGGAAGTCATCGCCGTGGTGGCGGATGCGAAGTACCGGAGCCTCTCCGAGGCGCCAACGAGCTTCTATTACATCCCGATGGCGCAGCGGGACAACGGCGCGATGGTGCTGCATGTGCAAACCGCGGGCAGCGATCCAACGATGATGGCCGCGGCCCTTCGCCACGTGGTGCGCGCGGTCGACCCATGGATCCCGATACCACCGCCGCGCACGCTCGCTGATGCGCTTTCGGTGCACTTCCTCCCGCAGCGCCTCGCTGCCTGGGGTGCGGCGATGCTCGGGGTCTTTGCGCTGTTGCTTGCGGCCGTTGGGGTCTACGGCGTCACGGCCTTCGTGGTCGCCACCCGTGCCCGCGAGATCGGCATTCGCCTCGCCCTCGGTGCGACGCCGCGCAGCGTCATCGGGCTCGTGTTGCGCCAGGGGTCGCGTGCGCCTGCCATTGGACTCGCGATCGGCCTCGTCGTGGGCTGGGGGTTCTCGCTCGTGACGGCGCGCGTGCTCACCGGCATCTCATCGACGGACCCGGTGGCTTTCGGCCTGATGCCGGCGATCATCGCTTTCGTGGCGATCATGGCCACGATCCTGCCCGTACTTCGCGTACTCAGGTCAGACCCACTCGCATCGATCCGGCGCGAGTGATCGGTAACCAGGGCCTCGCAATCCGCCCGCTGCGGGATTGTGCCTTGCCCGCTTTTGGGGACTGCAGGCGTCGCCGGTGAAGACTATCAAGATCTCCCTTTCCGCGTTCAGTCTCGATCCAGTTTTTCGGTCCTGATCCAGGCGCGGACGGGCGCGAGCCACTCGGCGCGGGGCTGATAGAACGCACCGTGCTTCTGGCCGGTGTCGATGCGCCGCTCGTCGTGGCTCGACCCGGGGAGTGCGTTGGCAAGGAGAGTCGCGCACGATTGCCCGAGTGAGTCCGACGCCTCGTAAATGGAGAGGATGCGCCCGGCCACTTTCGACGTCGAGGCCTGGCCCGGAGCGCACGCGCCCATGAAGACGAACGCGATGTCGGTGCGGCGGAGGCGCTCCGAAACGCGGATGGCGATGCCGGCGCCTTTCGAAAAGCCGACCACGGTGATGCGGGTTGGTGCGACGCCTGCTTTGAGCAGGCTGTCCACCTGTGCGGCGACACGCGCTGCGTATTGTTCGGGATTGGTCGAGGGTGGTCGGAGGTCTGCGATCACCTGAATGTCGGCTGAAACGACCCTGGGTCCCGGATCGGCGCTCGCTGACGCTCGCTGGTCCGGGATGACGGCAGGGGCGCTCGCTGAGGCTCGCTGGTCCGGGATGACGGTGGGGGCCGGGATGACGAGAGGCAGGAGTGACGACGGGGCGCGCAACGAATCGACGATGGCGCGCCAGGCGTAGGGGCCGAACTCCTCGCTGACCGCCTCGGGGCCCTGGTCCTCGACGATGCGACCATGGAGGTAGAGCACGACGGGAGGCTCGGCGGATGACGACGGGACAAGGGAATCGATCCGCCAGGGCGTGAAGCCCGACGCGCGGTGCGCAAAGGCGCGAACCGTGTCGCTCCCGCCCACCAGCAGCACCTCCGCACGTCGATTCACCCCGAACAGCCCCGTGTACCTGCTACGCGCCATCCGCAGGTCGTCGGGCGCTCCGGGCGCTGCACGCGCCGCGGCTGTGGCCTGCGCTTCCGGTCCGGCGACGAGCGCCGTGCCGATGAGGTTGGCGAGAAACAGGACGAACACACCGAGGACCACATAGGCGATGCTGCGCGCCCGGCGCGACAACGGCGCCCGCGGCGTGCCGGCGTTGAGCGACGCCGCCATTGTGCGATACTGCTCAACTTTCGACGCCGGCTCGATGAGCATGAGCAGCTTGGCGCGATCGGCCCACAACAGGACGCCCAATAGCGCCGTGTACAGCAGCGCCATCCACTTCACCGAGGGAAATCCGTAGAAGAAGTCCATCACGGTGATGTTGAGCGCCACCGGCAAGAGCAGCGCCGCCCCCACCGTGGCCGTCCGGGGCACGAACAGCATGAGGGCGGGCAGCAGTTCGCAGAAGCCGATGAAGCGTCCGTAGTACGGCGAGTACCCATAGAACGCCCACACGAGCCCCGGGCCCTCCACGGTCGCCTTGCTCATGGTCCAGTCGCCGTAGTAAAACTGGCCGCCGAAGATCTTCACGACGCCGTACACTGCGAAGACGAGCCCGACGAAGATGCGGATGGCGGTGAGCAGGCGCGGATTCAGGGTCATGTCATCTCGGGCCGACGGAGGGATTCACGTACAGGAGGGACGTGGCAGCGTGGCCGACGTTCGTCAAGGGGATCCTGGGGCCTGCCCTGCACTGTGGCGCACGCGCTCGTGGTCGCGCTCCGGGGCAGAAGGCTGCACCTTTTCGTCGTCCGCACCGGAGCCAGCGTGAGCCGCCGACGTATCTTCGCCATCGTGTTCGCGCTTGTCGCGATCTTCGCCTCTCGGTTCGTGCGCGATCGCGGGGACGATCCGCCCGGAGATACCGCCACGGCCACTGCTCCGGCCGACAATCCGGGCTACAAGGCGACGGTCCAGGAGGGCCTTGGCGCGTCGGTGGCGATCCTGCTGGACAACTCCGGCTCCATGAAGGACAAGACAGAGTCGGGATCTCGGCAGGCCAAGGCCACGATCGCCCGGGACGTGCTGGAACAGGTCCTGTCGCAGACCGAGGCCTTCGTGGTACGCCAGCCGGGTTTCCCGGTGAACGTCGGCCTGTACACGTTCAACTCCGACGTCGAAAAGGTGCTGCCGATCGGGCCCTACGATCGGGCGACGCTCAAGCGGGCGCTCGAATCGCTGCCGGCCCCCAAGGGAGGCACCGCGATCGGGGAGGCGATGGACGTTGCCGCCGTCGATCTCTACAGCGCCGGAACGATTCGCAAGTACATTCTCGTCGTCACCGACGGGGAGAATACGAGCGGAGCGGACCCGGCCGAGGTTGCAGCGAAGATCGAGCGCATGAGCGAAGGCGCCGTGCGGTTGTTGCTGGTGGCGTTCGACGTGGACCGGAAGCGGTTCGACTTCGTCTCCGCGGTGAACGGCGTACTGGTGGCGGCGCGCGACGGCATCGCGCTGCGGGCGAGCCTGGACACGCTCTATAGAGGGAAAATTCTCGCCGAGGCGATCGATGCCGGGGAGACACAACCCGATACGATTCCACGTAAGTAGAACTGCCGCTGACTGCGCGCGGTTGCTGGATGCTGATTCCTGTTTTCTGCCATCTGCCATCTGACACAATGATCATCTCCAAGTTCGTCACCGCCATCCGCGCCTCGCTGAACAAGCTGGCGAACTTCTTCTGGGCGCGCGATCCGATCGCGATCCTGCAGCTGGAAGTGGACCAGGCGACGGTGCGACTCCAGGATGGGCGCGGGGGTCTCGAGCAATACCGAGGGCTCGTGGAACGCGTCGGCATGCAGGTCGCGACGGGCAGGCAGAACGCCCAGCGACTCGAGAGCCAGATCAAGGGCCACCTCCAGGCGGGCTCGCGCGACGTCGCCGCGCAATTGGCCGTCCAGCTCCAGCAGGTCAAGCAGGACCTGGCCAACAACGAAGGGCAGCTGGCCATGCATAACGAGGCCTACCAGAACCACCTGCTCAAGTTCCAGCAGGCACAGAAGGACATCGTCACGCTCCGGCAGAAGGCGCAGAAGATGCACGCCGAGTTGCAGATGGCGAAGGCCGAGGCCGAGATCGCGCGCGTGGCGGAGGCGGTGTCGGAGTCGGTCATGCCCAACTTCAGTACGCGCATCGGCGAGGCTGAGGAGCTGGTCCAGGGCCAGATCGCCAAGCACCGCGGGGAGGCCCGCGTGGCGGCTGACCTCTCATCGAAGGGCATCTCGGAGATCAAGGCCACGCAGGCCGCCGAGGCCGCGATGGGCGAGAACCTGCTGCGGCAATTCGAGGTCGAGATGGGGCTCGTGAGCGCCGAGACCGCGCCGCAGACGGCGACGCAGAAGACGCTGGGGCCGACGACGACCTGATGGCCGGGTGGTCTGGTAGTCGGGTGGTCGGGTGGTTTCCTTCTCTCACCCGACGACCCCGACCACCCCACTACCCGACTCTAGAAAGCTCTACCAAACGTTTCCAGGAGAAAGAAAATGTCCACCGGTCCCAAGCCAGCCTTCTACCTCATCATGGCCCTGCTGTTGCTCGGCCTCGTCGGGTACGGCGCGTACCGTTTCCAGGGGCGGTTCACGTCGGGAGATTCGACGCAAATCAGCGCCGATGACCTGCGGCAAGGGGGACCGGAGGCACCTGACGACGCATCGCTGACGACGTTCAAGGAATACGACAAGATCCAGTTCCAGGACGCCACGCGCATGCCGCCCGTGCAGGGCGTCTCCAACTACAAGGCGTTCGACGACAACACCGTCGTCTTCGCGCTCAACGTGTGGGCCGGGTGGGCACCGATCATCCTCGCCAATGACGGCTTCGAACCCGGCAAGGTGTGGACGGGCCCCGACGGCAAGACGTTCAAGGTCAAGCTCACGCTGATCGACGACCCGATCGCCATGCGCGATGCATACGCCGCGGGCCAGGTTCACGTGGGCTGGGCCACGGTCGACATGCTGCCGCTCTTCCTCGAGCAGCTCAAGCGCGACTCGCGCACGATGCCCCGGGTCTACCAGCAGGTCGACTACTCGTTCGGTGGCGACGGCATCGTCTGCCGCAACAACATCAAGACGGTCGCTGACCTCAAGGGCAAGTCCATTGTCCTCGCCCAGAACTCGCCGTCCCACTATTTCGCGCTCAACACGCTCATCTCCGGCGGCGTACAGCCGGCCGACGTCACGTGGCGCTTCACGCAGGACGCCTTCCAGGCCGCCGCCGCGTTCAATGCCGACAAGCGCATCGCCTGCGCGGTGTCGTGGTCCCCGGACATCTACAACCTTGCCAATGCCGCGGGGAACAAGATGCTGGTGAACACGCAGACCGCGAACAAGCTCATCGCCGACACGTGGTTCCTCCGCGCCGACGTGGCCAAGGATCACCCGTACCTCGCCGAGGGCCTCACGCGTGGCATCTTCGAGGCGATGATCCGACTCGAGACGCAGGAAGGAAAGACCGCGGCCTCCAAGCTGATGGCCAAGGGTTACTCGCTGCCGGAGAGCGACGCGCTGTCGATGCTCGCCGACGCGCACAACACCAACGCCGCCGAGAACCGCGCGTTTTTCCTCAACGCCAACAACCCGGCCAACTTCCAGCGCACCTTCGAGACCGCATACTTCCTCTACCGCAAGACGGGAGCGCTCTCCGGCAACCCGGTGGCCTTCGACCAGATCTTCGATGGCTCCGTGCTCACCAAGCTGCTCAAGGAGCCGAAGTTCGCGAACCAGAAGGACACCTACGAGATCCAGTTCGTCCCGACCACGGCCATGGCCGTGCAGGCGGAGTCGAGCGAGATCCTCACCAAGGCCGTCGTCATCCAGTTCTATCCGAACAGCGATTCGCTGTTCAAGACCGTCACCAAGACGGTCGACGGGAAGACGGTGAGCGAACAGTACGACCCCAATGTGGCGAATGTGGTGGAGGAGGTCGGCCGTCTCTCCGGTCAGTATGGAGCGGCGCGCATCGTGATCGAGGGTCACACCGACGCCTCCATGCGCAACGCGGGCACGGTCACGGCGGCCGACGTGAAGGAGCTCTCGCTGCGCCGCGCCAACGCGGTGAAGGAAGCAATGGTGCGCAAGTTCCCCTCGCTCAACCCGAACCAGTTCTCCACCAACGGGGTGGGGTGGGACCGGCCCGCCGATCCTAACGACGCGGCGAATCACGCCAGGAACCGGCGGGTGGAGATCAAGGTCTACCCGATCGAACAGAAATGACGGCACCCGCGCGCCCGGCTCCCTGGCTGGCGCTGCGAGAGCTACCCCCGCCGCTGGTACGCCGCGCAGCGGGGGTGGTGACCGTGCTCCTGGTGCTGGTCGTCTGGGCGCTGCTCACCCGCGGCGCGACCGCCGAGTCACGCGCGATTTCCCCGACGGTGCTCCCGAGCCCGTTCGAGGTCCTGCGCAGCTTCCCCGTGCTGCTCACGGAGCGCAACCTGGTGGGCAGCATTGCGGCGTCCATGCAGCGCGTCCTGCTCGGCTTTGGCCTGGCGGCGATCATTGCCGTGCCGCTGGGCATTGCGGCGGGGAGCTATCGGCTGGTCGATGCGGCGTCGCAGCCGATCTCGGTGTTCATGCGCAACGTGCCCGTGGCCGCGCTGATTCCCCTCACGCTGCAGGCCTTTGGCGTTGGTGAGCTGCAGAAGGTGATGTTCCTCTTCCTGGCCACGGCCCCGTTCCTGTTCCATGAGGTGGCGCGTGCCGTGGCCCTGGTCGACGATCGCTACGTGGACACGGCGCAGACGTTAGGCGCGCGGCCCCGGCAGATTGTCTCCAAGGTGCTCATCGCCCTGGCCGCGCCGTCGATCTATGGCGCGCTGCGGGCCAATTTCGGCATGGCGTTCGGCTACGTGATGCTCGCCGAGGTCGTGGACGCCCGCGCGGGGCTCGGCTTCCTGCTGCTGCAGAGCCAGCGCCGCGGGCTTCCCGAACACCTGCTGGCCACGCTCCTCGTGATCGGGCTGCTTGCCTGGCTCATCGACCAGACGTTCCGCTTCTTCGGGCGGGGCTTCTTCCCATACCTCAAAGCCGGTGAGTGATGCAGGAGGGGTTCCGCGCAAGGCACTGGACAGCCCGGGGGTGCCGGGCGCGTTGGCGGCGCCCAGGCCAATGCTCGCGCTTCCCGCGCCGGACATCGTGCACTTTGCCGGGGTGTCCAAGACGTACGAGGATGGGTACACGGCGATCCATGACGTGAGCTTCACGGTGGAAGACACGCCGAACCACATGGAGATCATCGGCGTGCTGGGACCGTCGGGGTGCGGCAAGTCCACGGTGCTGCGTCTCATCGCCGGGCTCACGCCGCAGCATCCGGCCACCACCGGCGTCGTCGAGGTGATGGGAAGGCCGGTCACGGGCCCGGGCCCCGATCGCGGCTTCGTCTTCCAGGATTACACGTCCTTCGACAACCGCACGGTCGCGGACAACATCGCCTTCGGGCTGGAATGTTCCGGCGTGCCTAACGAGGAGCGGACCGCGCTGGCGCGGGAATGGATCAGCAAGGTCGGGCTCAACGTCGATCGCGACGCCAACAAGTACCCGCACCAGCTCTCGGGCGGGATGCGGCAGCGCGTGGCCCTGGCCCGGACGCTCATCCTCAAGCCGCGCGTGATCCTCATGGACGAGCCGTTCGGCGCCCTCGACCCGCGCACGCGCTTCGCCATGCAGGACCTGCTCGTCACCCTCTGTCGCGAAGTCGAAGCCACCTGCTTCCTCGTCACGCACTCCATCGAAGAGGCCGTGCACGTGAGCGACCGCCTCTACATCTTTTCCAGCGCCCCCGGGACCATCCTCAAGGAGATGAAGATTCCCCCGTCGGCACGAGCGGCGCACCTGCGGCAGCGCGAACCGGAGTTCATCGAGACCGTGTTCGAGGTGCGCGACCTGATCGAGACGCTCGATGTCTCGACCAAGGCCGGGGACTGAATCGATGGCGAACGCCCCGCTGCGTCGTGGCTTCGGCTACTACATCAAGCGCGCCCTCGTCGAGAAGTGGAACCTCGGGCTCCTCGCCGCGGCGGTCGGCTTCTCCGTCCTCTCGCCCATGCCCGACGCCCTCCTGCCCATCGTCGTGGGGTTGGAGGGACTCTTCCTGCTGGGCATGGCCGGCAACTCGCGGTTCCGGCAGGCCATGGACGCCGAGGACGCCAAGGGAAACCGCGCCGCCAGTGACGTGTCGTCGGCCCAGGCCTACGTGCAGCTGGTGGAGCGCCTCGACCAGAAGGACCGCTCGCGATTTCGCCAGCTGGTCATGCATTGCCAGCAGATGCAGCGACTCGCGTCCGGCGTTCAGGGCGGCTCGGGCCCGGCCGACGCGATGCGATCGAGTGCGCTCGATCGACTGCTCTTCTTCTACCTGCGACTCCTCGTCACCCGCGAGTCGCTCACCACCTTCCTCGCGCAGAGCGACATCGAGGACCTGCGTGCGCGCCGGGCGCGCGTGGCGGAGCAGCTGTCGGCAGCCGAAGCCTCTCGCGAGGAACGGCTCCGGGCCTCCCTCGCCGATACCCTGAGCGACCTCGACACCCGCATCGCGAACGTGGAGAAGAGCCTCAAGGACGCGAAGTACCTGGAGATTGAGCTGGAGCGCATCGAGGGCAAGGCCCAGGCGCTGGCAGAGGCAGCCATCACGCGCCAGGACCCCACGGAACTCGCGGCGCAGGTGACGGCGTTCACCGACACGCTCAAGCTCTCCGAAGACGTGGAGGCCCGCATGGTCTCGCTGCAGGGCCTCGAGCTCGCGTCGACCGACGCGCCCGCGATCCTCAGCTCCAACATGCTGCGCACCGATGCCTGACGCCGAGAGCGCCCGCGAGCGGACGGTCCCGGCGTGGTACCCCGAATGGGCGCGACGCATCGCCGACG
The DNA here is from genome assembly GCA_014379705.1 of Gemmatimonadaceae bacterium. Taxonomy (GTDB): domain Bacteria; phylum Gemmatimonadota; class Gemmatimonadetes; order Gemmatimonadales; family Gemmatimonadaceae; genus RBC101. Next base: position 4,836 of record JACMLI010000625.1, on the reverse strand, counting down.
CGTACTACGCCGGCAGCGCCTCGCTCTTCGTGCTCCACGGCAACACGTTCGACGAGACGCCCCTCGAGGACGCCGCCGCGCCCGCGTACGGCCCCATCACGACCTTCCTCGCCGAGCAGCTCTTCGGCCAATGGGACCTCGTGCTGCACTATGACGTCGGACGCGGCATTCGCCCGTTTGCCGGCCGCGACCTGCAGCGATTCCGCTCCATGCTCGGACCGACCTCCGAGGTGTTCGGCACCGACCTGGAGAAGGCCCGCGTCGTGGAGCCGCAGGCGGTGTTCGCCGCGCTCGATCGACACCTCGTGAAGCAGCTGCACACGCCGGGGGCGGAACGGAAGCGCGTGGCCCTGCTGGTCGACCAGGCGTCGTTCGTCTTTCCCGCGGCGGAACCGGGAACGTTGACCTTGTCGGCCAGTGCGGCGGCCGTGACGGCCATCAACTGGGCCGCGGCCCCGCAGGTGCGCCGCATCGACTTCTCCTGCATCCTGATCGACGAGCGGCTGGCCAACCTGCAGCGCCGGATCGTGCAGAACCCGCACGTGATGGTCCAGGAGATCGCCCTGCCTGACGAGTCGGCGCGCACGCGATTCGTGGCCACGGTGGTCAACGGCAAGTCTCCCGCACTCTCCGACGGCCTCACGATCGAGCGCTACGCGCGCGAGACGGCGGGCCTCTCGCTCAACGACCTCGCCCCTCCGCTGCGCGCGGCACTCGATGGGCGGACGCTCGACGCGAAAGCGTTCAGCCGGCTCAAGAAGTCCCTCATCGAGCGGCAGTGTCACGGGCTGCTCGAGTTCGTGGAGCCAAAGTGGACGCTGAACGACGTGGTGGGGCTGGATGAGGCGAAGAAGACACTCAAGGATGACGCGGCGCTCGTGGTGTCGGGACAGCGCCAGTTCGCGCCGATGGGCTACCTGATCTGCGGACCCGTGGGAACCGGCAAGACTTTTCTCGTCATGGCCGCAGCGGGCGAGATGGGCATGCCGTGCGTGACGCTCAAGAACTTCCGCTCCAAGTACGTGGGTGAAACCGAGGCGAACCTCGAGCACGTGCTCGCCGTGCTGCGCGCCATGGGGCCCGTGATGGTCATCATCGACGAGGCCGACGCCATGCTCGGCGATCGTGACGATGGCGGGGATGCCGGCACGTCGAGCCGGGTGTTCGGCATGATCGCCAACCAGATGGGCAACAGTGCCTATCGAGGGCAGATCATCTGGGTGCTGATGACGGCGCGACCGGACCTGTTGCCGATCGACCTCAAGCGGCAGGGACGCGCCGAGGTGCACATCCCGCTGTTCTATCCGGAGACGGGAGAGGAGTTGCGAGCGATGATGCAGGCGATGGCGCGCAAGATCGGTGTCACCCTGGCTCCGGATGCCCTGCCTGACGCCGCCAGCATTCCGCACATCGGCACGCTGTCCGGGGCGGACATCGAGGGCGTGATGACGCGCGTGGCGCGCCAGGCGCTGATCGATCGCGAGCCGTCGATCAGCCGCGCGCGGCTGGCAGCAGGACTCAACGACTTCGTGCCGTCGGCGCAATCGCTGGAGAAGCGGCTGCAGATCCTCGCGGCCATCCTCGAGTGCACGGACGCGCGCTTCCTGCCGGCTTCGTATCGCGCGCTCGATCGCGGCGTCGTGCAGGCGGAACTGGCGGCGATCCGGATGCAGCTGGGATCCTCGTAGTCGGCCGTGCGCGAAATCCAGATGGTGAATGCCAGATGGTAGATGGCAGAAAAGTTCAGCATTGGATGAGCCCTGTGCGCATTCGTGCCGCCTTGGCGATTCCCTTGCTGGCCCTCGGTACGCGCGTCGACGCACAGGGCGCGTTCGAGGCGTGCCTGGCGAGCGTGCAGGGATCGGCGGCGGCGCGGCGCGTTCTCCCCGACACCTGGGAACAGCACCTCACCGGCGTTCGTCCCGACTCGCAGGTACTCGCCGCACTCGACGCGCAACCGGAGTTCCGGTTGCCAATCTGGGACTACGTCGCGATCATGGCCGACCAGCAGCGCGTAGACGACGGCCGCGCGCGCATGGACACCCTGCAACCCGCATTGGACTCCATCTCGCGACGCTACGGCGTCGACCGCGAGGTGCTCGTCGCCATCTGGGGCATCGAGAGCGACTTTGGCCGCGGACAGGGGAGCTATCGAGTGGTGCGCTCCCTTGCGACGTTGAGCTGCATGGGACGCCGCCAGGCGTACTTTCGCCGGGAGCTGCTCGCGGCGCTCCGCATCCTGCAGGCCGGCCATGTGGCCCCCGAGGCGTTCCTCGGCTCGTGGGCGGGGGCGTTCGGGCAGACGCAGTTCATGCCGGGGACCTTTGAATGGCTCGCGGTGGACCACGATGGCGACGGCCGCCGCGACGTGATCGGATCTACCCCGGATGCGCTGGCCTCGACCGCGAACTACCTGCGGAATGCCGGCTGGAAGCGCGCGGTCCCCTGGGGCTTCGAGGTGCGGATTCCGGCGGGCATGACCGCGCGCGGGGAGGGACGGCGGGTCAAACGGACCCTCGCGACGTGGACTGGGCGCGGCGTGCGGCGGGCGGATGGGTCACCCCTGGTCACGACCGGCACGCCGGCGTCCCTCACGGCCGGACTGCTCCTCCCCGCCGGACCGGAAGGCCCGGCGTTCCTTGTCACCCGCACGTTCGATGCCCTCTACCGATACAATGCATCGGAAAGCTATTCCCTCGCCGTCGCCCACGTCAGCGACCGGCTCCGCGGCGCGCCGGGACTCGTCACCAGCTGGCCGACCGACGACCCGGGGCTCTCGCGCGCCGACCGTCGCGAGTTGCAGGCTCTGCTCCGCCAGCGTGGGCATGACGTTGGCGCCCCGACCGCCGTGTACACGTCCGCCATTCGCGCCGCCGTGAAGCTCGAGCAGGAACGCCTTGGCATGCCGCCGAGCGGCCGCGCGGGGCAGCGACTCCTCACGGCACTTCGCGCGCCCTGAATCCCGTCAACGCGGGTCGGGGCGCAGGGACTCCACGAGGTGACGCGGACGATCGGGTGGCTGCCAGGTGGCGCGTGCCAGGACCGAGGTGACAAGGTCGTACGAGTACCATTCCCTGAAGAACGAACGCCGCTCCGAAAACTCGTGCCAGGCGAGACGCGCGCCGTCGACGCGCGTGCAGTCAGGAGGCAAGGTGGCGAGGTACGCACCCACGGCGCCGAGCCACAACCGCGTGAGCGTCTCGTGGTACCCACTCGTCGCCGTGTTCATCCCTCCCTGCGCCTCGTTGTAGCGACGGATTGCCGCGCGCGTGATGTCGAGGGCAGCAGGCATGGGATGCGCCCAGAGCACGGCGGTCGCCATCACGACGTGCGCTCCGTGGGTCCATTGCTTGATCGGGAACGTTCCATCGTGAAAGCCCGCGAGAAAGGCGTCGATCGTGTCTTCGCTCTCGAGCCAGGGCGGTTCGGCATGTACGGTCATCGTGTGTCGCGCGTCATAGGACGAACTATCGCACCGTGGCCTTGGCGACGGCAGTCGGTCGTCGTGAAGAGAACGACACGGGGCTCCGGCCCCCGGCTTACAACTTGCCGGGGCATGCTTCGCCGGAGCTTCGGCCTGGGGACCTCAATCGCTGCGCAGCGCTTCCATCGGATCCTGTCGTGCAGCCACGCGCGCCGGGCCGAGTGCCGCGCGCCAGGCGAGCGCGATGACCGTCGACGCGACGCCCACAATCGCGAGCGGATCGAGGACCGTCACCTGGAACAGGAACCCCTCCAGGCGCGGGGACGCAACGAGAAGCACGACGAGCCCGGCCGCCAAGCCGCCAAACACGGTAAGCAGCGCCTGACGAGTGACCGGACGGGCGATCTGTCGATGGCTCCCGCCAATCGCGGCGCGCACGGCGAACTCGTGGCGTCGCTCGGCCACGAGGAAGGCGAGCACCGCATAGAGTCCGGCGAGTGCCACGACCATCGCTACCACTCCCAACGCGGTGAACGCGATCGCGCCGAGTCGCCACGGGGCGAGCATGGGCTCGAGGTGATCGCGCACGCGGGCCACGTCGGCGTACGGCAGTCCCGGTACGATGGTCTGCGCCGCGCGTCGCAGCACGGGGAGGAGCGGCGTCGCGCTCCCCGAAGGGCGCACGAACAGCGATGGCGACAAGGCATGTTCGTCGGCCTGCGCCTCGGGAAGGAAATACGCCGGAAGCGGGGGATCGTCGAGCGCACCGGTAACGCGCTGGTTCCGCGTCACGCCAACGATGGTGCGACAGGGCATCGTATCGGCGCCAATGCGCAGGCACTTCCCGAGCACCTGCGTGTCACCCGGCCAATAGAACGCCGCGAGGGCCTCGTTGACAACGAGCACCGGCTCCGAGCCGGCACGATCATCCGGCGAAATCCAGCGGCCCTCCCGCAGCACGACGCCCATCGTCCGCTGGTAGTCGGGACCCGCCGCGTCGAACAGGGGTGAACCCCATCCCGGCACGGCGGGCATGGAGTCACGCGTCACGGAGAAGACGTTTTCGGTGCGGTTGTTCCACCACGGATTCGTGTAGCCGAGACTCGCCGACGCGACGCCGGGAAGGACCAGCACCTGGCGGTGCAACTCGCGATACAACTCTCGCTCCCGCGCACGCGGTATGTGCAAGGCACCGGTGGCGATCTGCACGCTCACGAGTTCACCCAGGGTGAAGCCCAGATCCACGGTCGTCGCTTTGTGGAAGGAGCGGACGAAGGCCAGGCTCGCGGCGAGCAACACGAACGACACCGCCGCTTGCAGTCCAACGAGGGCGGTCCGCGCCCGCGCACTCCCGCGGCTTCGCGCCGCCGCACTGCCCCTCAGCAGGGTGCCTACGTCGCGCGAACGCGTGC
>JACMLI010000624.1 GCA_014379705.1 Gemmatimonadaceae bacterium | reverse complement strand
GCGGAGAGACTCGTCAGGCGGTCGCCATGTTCGCCGCCTGTTCCAGCCCAAGCTCGGCGACGGCCATCTCGCGCATGCGGAACTTCTGCACCTTCCCCGTGACCGTCATCGGGTAACTCTCCACGAACTTCACGTAACGCGGGATCTTGTACGTGGAGATGCGGCCCTTGCAGAAGGCGATGATGTCGTCCGCGGTGAGCGTCGTCCCGATGCGCGGGATCACCCACGCCATGACCTCTTCGCCATAGCGTTCGCTCGGCACGCCAATGACCTGCGCGTCCTGCACGCCCGGGTGCGTGTAGAGGTACTCTTCGATCTCCCGCGGATACACGTTTTCGCCCCCGCGGATGATCATGTCCTTGATCCGCCCGACGATGTTGACGTACCCCTCATCGTCCATCGTCGCGAGGTCGCCGGTGTGCATCCAGCGGCCCTCGTCGACCGCGTCGCGTGTGGCCTGCTCGTTGTTCCAGTAGCCGAGCATCACCGAGTAGCCGCGCGTGCACAGTTCCCCGGGTTCGCCGCGGGCCACGATGGCACCCGTCTCGGGATGCACGATCTTCACCTCGACGTGCGGATGGACGCGTCCGACGGTGCCGACGCGCTTGGCGAGGGGGTCGTCGGTGGCGCTCTGCGTCGACACCGGGGACGTCTCCGTCATGCCATAGCAGATCGTCACCTCGGTCATGTGCATCTCCACCTGCACGCGCTTCATGACCTCCACCGGGCAGGGCGAGCCGGCCATGATGCCGGTGCGCAGCGACGAGAGGTCGAACCGGCTGAAGTCCGGCAGCGCAAGCTCGGCGATGAACATGCTCGGGACGCCATAGAGCGCGGTGCAGCGTTCCGCCGCTACCGTTTCGAGCGTAAGGGTGGCGTCGAAGGCCTCGCCGGGAATCACCATGCACGCCCCGTGCGTCGTGCACGCGAGGTTGCCAAGCACCATGCCGAAGCAGTGGTAGAAGGGCACGGGGATGCACACACGATCGTGCGCCGTGAAACGAAGCGCCCGGCCGATGAAGAAGCCGTTGTTGAGGATGTTGTGGTGCGAGAGCGTGGCGCCCTTGGGGAAGCCGGTCGTCCCCGACGTGTACTGGATGTTGATCGCGTCGTCGAACTGCAGCGAGGCCTCACGCGTGGCGAGCGCGTCCTCCGCTACTTCACTCGCGCGGTCGAGCAGGGCATTCCAGTGATCCTCGAGGACGACGACCTGCTCGAGCATGGGGCAGTTGCCGCGCACCTCGTCGAGCATGCCCACGTAGTCGGACTGCCGGAAGCGCCGCGCGAGGAGCAGCATGCGCGCGCCCGATTGCTGGAGCACGTACTGGAGCTCGGCCGTCTTGTACGCGGGGTTGATGTTCACGAGGATCGCGCCCATGCGTGCCGTCGCGAACTGCGTGATCACCCACTCGAAGCGGTTGGGGGACCAGATCCCCACGCGATCTCCCGGCTGGATCCCGGCGGCCATGAGGGCGCGTGCGAGGCGCGTCGTCTCGTTCCACAGTTCGCGCCACGACGCGCGATACCCCTGTGAGCGCACGACCAGGGCCTCTCGATCGCCATGTGCCTCCACGGTGCGCCGCAGGTTCTCGCCGATGGTCTCACCGAGCAGGGGAAGCGACGAAAGACCGTGGGCGTAGGAGAGCACGAGAACTCCGGAAGGGCTGAAGCAGAGACGCTAACGTCCAGTCGAGAAAAGGCAAAGGTGATGCAACGCAAGATCTTTCAACGCAGAGTCGCAGTGGACGCAGAGTGCGCAGGGAACTACCCAAGGGCCTTGGGAGGGCTCACGCCCGGCCAGGCACCCATCTCTGCGTTCCTCTGCGTCCCCTGCGACTCTGCGTTGAAAGCAGTTGATCCTGGATTGAGTCAGGCTACCTGCCGCGCCGTAGCGGGACTGATGATCGACGACACCAGCGCAACCTGCGTACACGGAAACCCGCCCCGCCGCGCATGCTCGAGCACCAGCGCCTCGTCCTCTGCGAAGTACACGCAGTAGATGCGATCCGTGGTGACGTAACTGTGGACCCACTCGATCCCGCTCATCTCCTGCAGCACTTCAACCGAACGCGTGGAGATATCCGCCAGCTGTTCTGCGCTGAGATTCCCGGCGCCAGGAAGATCCCGCTGAATGACGTACTGGTTCATTGGAGTAGTTGGCTTGAAGTGGTTAGCTGGTTGACCCGCCCGCCCGCCCGCCCGCCTGCAGTTCAGCAGTGCACCCGCGGATTCCAGTCCGCGAAGAGACCGTTCGGGTTGTCGAGAGTGGTCCAGACGTGCAGGGCCCAGACCTGGAACGTCTGGTTCGCCGCGAACGTCTGGCCGAAGAGCACCGGAGGCGTCGGCTGCGTCCACGCCGGGAACGGGATGATGAACTCGACGCCCACGAACTTCTTCGCGCCGTTGGGCCCGGGGGCGTAAATCAGCACTTCCGGCGTGAGTGGCGTGACCGAGCCGTCGAGGATCGCCGTGTTCGCGAAGTGCACGCCCATGCCACCGATCGGCGGGTTGTCCATACATCCCGTGATCGCCGTGGCATAGCCGTCCTTTTGGGCGCGGGCAAAGCTGTGGTACTTGTTGACGCGCGCCTTGAGCTCCTTCACCAGCGCCGCGTCCCTTGGGGTCAGGGCGACCTGCGGTCCATGGGAATGAGTTTCCAGCGCGGTCTGGGGTGTGGCGATCGAACTCGGAACGGCCTCGGTGCTGCACGCTGCGATGATCGCCGCGAAACCGAAGGCGGTGGCTCGCGCGGTGAACGTGGTGGTCATGACCTACTCCTCGTGGTAAGGTTGGATGTGGGCCCGACGGCCCGTGGTGCTTTCGTGGGGCCAAACTTCATGCGCCACCATCGCCCCACTCTCGCTTCGGTCTCGCCACGTCCATGTCCATTCGTATCAAGCTCTTGGGAGGTGCGGTCATCGAGACCGCCGAGGGCTTGGTGGCCGGACGAGCGACGCATCGACATCGCATTGCCCTCCTCGCGCTCCTGGCGACGACGCGTCGACCAGGCCGGAGTCGTGACCAGCTCATTGGCCTGCTCTGGCCCGACGCTGACACGGCCCGCGCCCGCCGACTGCTCTCCGACGCCGTCTATCGCATCAACGAGGGGCTGGGCGTCGAGGGTATTGTCGCGTCCGGTGACGACCTCCGGCTGAACGGCCAGCTCGTGTCGAGCGACGTCGCGGACTTCGAGCGTGCCGCGGTCGTTTCCGATCACCTGCGCGCCGTCGAGCTGTACGGCGGGCCCTTTCTCGACGGGTTCTTTCTCTCTGGCGCGGTGGCCCTGGAGCGGTGGGTCGAGGACGAGAGGGGAGGCTACGCGCGCGATTTCGCGCGCTCGCTGGAGGCCCTGGCCGATGCCGCCGAACGGCGGAACGACGCGACCGCGGCGGTCGACTGGTGGAAACGGCTGGCCGTGCTACAACCGGAAAGCTCCCGCGTGGCCCTGCGGCTCGTGCGCGCCTACGAGGCTGCCGGGGATCGCGCCGCCGCCCTTCGACATGGGCAGCTCCACCTCGCGCTCCTCAAGGAAGCGCTCGAGCTCGAACCCGACGCGTCGCTCGTGGAGTACCTCCGCGAGCTCAAGGAACGCTCGGCGCCTGCCGCCCTCACCCGCGCCACACCGGAGCGAGAGGAGCCGATCGTCCTGACGGACGCGACGCCATGCGCAGCGCCCGTGGACGCCCGGCCGGTCGCGACGCAGACCTCACGTG
>JACMLI010000623.1 GCA_014379705.1 Gemmatimonadaceae bacterium | reverse complement strand
GTTGTGGCACGCCTCGCAGGTCGGCGCGCGAGGAAAGAGCGCCTCGGTGGACGTGCCGGTGACGTCGGCATGGCAGCCGGCGCACGTGGGAAAGAGGCGCGCGTGGCGGTCGTGGGGGAAGCGCGGAGCCTGCGGCGCAACGGAAGGGCGTTCGCTCGACGTGACGGCGCGGTTGGCAATCGGTGGGGTGACGTGGGGCTGTGCATGAAGCGCTGTGGCCGTGAGGCACAAGGCCATCGCTGCGAGAAGTTTGCCCGCCCGCCCGATCATCGCACCGCTCCTGGATCCGCGCCGATCGCCCACTCCAGTCGCACCGACCCCCGCCGCTGGCTCCAGTCCTGCCCCGGCGCGTCGTTCGTGAGGGCGTGCCGCCAGATGCCGGCATCGAGCCGGAGCCGCGTCTCACTCGTCAGGCGCACGGCCCCATTCATGCCGACGCCCAGCACACGCCCCGTCCCGACCCGGAACTCATAGATCGTCTGGAGCGCCGTCGCTGTCGCCCCGAGTTCGAGCCGATCGCCGCTGCGCCATGCCACGCCTGCCGATCCGTCGCCCTGGGAGCTGCCAAAACCGATGTCGACGCCGTAGCCGGCCTGCACGGTCCAGCGGTCTTCCAGGGCCCACGACGCATCGACCGACGCTCGCCAGCCGTCGTTGCGCAATGGAATGGAGGTGAGCCCCGTGCCCGCGTCGTCGTAGCGGCGACGCGCGCCACTCGCGGTGAGCTGCAATTCGCCGCTTGGGTTCCGCCATCCTGCGGTCGCCCGCGCCTCGTCGAAACCGACCGGGGCAAACGCGCCCCAGATCGTCCAGAGCTCGAAGAAGGGCCGATGCCGTCGCGCCTCGAGCGCCAGGTCGAAGCGCCCCAGCGCGCGCCCCCCGCGCACCCTGAGTTCGTTCACCGTCAGTGACGCCAGGTCCAGCGCGTAGCTCGCGGACACCTGCGTCCCTGCCACGCGGGCCGACGCGTCCACGGAGGCGCGCTCGGCGTACAAGCCGGATCGATCGTCCTGCACCACGCGCAGGTAGTTCGCCGTAAGCGCCATCCCTGCCCTGCCCCGCACGCGCACGCGGGCTCCGGCGAGCCACGCCGCCGTCTCCGGCGGCAAGTCGTCCACCAGGCCGATCTCGGCGCTCGTGTATGGCTCGAAGAGTCCCTGGACGAGCGCGCGCCCTCCGAACGCTTCGCCATCGATCCAGTCGCGTCGCAGGGTCAGCGCGCCGCCATCGTACGCGTAGGCGCCCAGGCCCCCGAGCGTCCACTGCCGTCCGAGGCGCGCACGGAGGCGCGGACGGTCCACCTCCACATAGGCGTCGAGCACGTCGAAGCGGTCACCGAGGCGCGGCCACGAGACTTCGGAGGTACCTAACGACTCGCGGAACCGGGCGTGCGCGTGGAACGACACGCCCTCCCCCAGTCCCCACGCCGCGATCCCGAGGTCCTGGAGGAACGGTCGCGTCGTCTCGCGCGGACCGCTCCCGAGAAACGAACACCAGGTCGCGCCCTCGATGCAGCTGACCCGCTGCCCGTCGGCCAGGCGACGCACCTCGCCGGTGCCTGGTGCAGCCGTCGCAAGCACTGAGTCCCGGCGGAGGGGCCGGAGGTCGATCGACTGCACCCACGTCGCCCCCGTGATCCGTACGTCCTGTGCCGTGGCTGCACGAGCGAAGGCGAGTGCGATGAGCCCGGCACACGCCACGCGCCGTGCCGTCATGTTGCCCCCGTGCGCGTGCCCCACCCTGTGCGATGGCACGCGGCGCACTCCTGCCCCGGCTTGTGCGATGCCTGGGCGGCGTGGCACGTGAGGCAGAGCGTGCGACTCTCGGGAAGCGCGGCCATCGCCGGCGTCACGTGACACGTCGCGCAGCCCAGATGCGATTCCCGCGTGTGCGAGGCGCGCGCGTCGGCGTGGCAGGTGCTGCACGTAGCGTCGGCCCGATGATGATCGGTGTGACAG
>JACMLI010000622.1 GCA_014379705.1 Gemmatimonadaceae bacterium | reverse complement strand
GGCTCGAGGGGCGGAAGAGCGTGCCGATGGCGCAATCATCCGTCCTGGGAATGGAGCGGCCCTCGCGGATCGTCAAGACGCACATGCCGGTGAAGCTCTGCCCGTTCAACGCGCAGGCGAAGTACATCTACGTGGCCCGCCACCCCGTGTCGTGCTTTGCGAGCTGCATCGACTTCGTGGACACGAATGTCGGCGGCATGTCGCCGGAACTGCCCGCGTTCGAGGCGTGGTACACGTCCGCGGACCTGATGTGGTGGGGAACGTGGACGGACCACGTGAAGGGGTGGTGGGACCGGGCGCAGTCGAACCCGAACGTGCTGTTCGTGTTCTTCGAGGACATGAAGAAGGACCTGGGTGGCGTCACCCGGCGCGTCGCGGATTTTCTTGGCGTCGACCCGCTGAGCGAGCTGGAAGTTGCGAACGTGGTACGGAAGTGCGGGTTCAACTACATGCAGGAGCACCAGGACAACTTCGAGATGCATCCGCCGCACATCCTGCAGACCAACGCCGAGTTGTTCGTGGCGGGGACGGCCGATCGCTACAAGAACGTGCCACCCGAGATCAGGGGACGGGTGGCGGCGTGGATCGTTCGCGAGATGTCCGGCTCCGGTTTCCCCCTGACGCAGTACTATCCGGACGTCGCGAGAAACGGCTAAGGGCGAATCACAAGGAGTACGAGAAGCACGGGCGAAGGTTGTGTCATCCCGGACAAGCGAAGCGCAGATCCGGGACCCGGTGTCGTGGTGCACGGCGGAAGGCGGACCGACACTGGGTCCCGGTTCTCGGCTCGCTTGCGCGCGCCGGCCCGGGATGACGCGCAATTGCCGTGAGATATCTGACATCTGACGACTGAAGTGCCATGATCCAGTGGATTTCGTTAGGCGGGGCGCTGCTCGTGCTGTTCCCGTTTGCGGCGAACCAGCTCGGGCGGATGTCGAGTACGTCCCTCACCTACCAGCTCCTCAACTTCACGGGCGCAGGAACGCTCGCCGTGATCGCGCTCCTCGAGCGACAGTGGGGCTTCCTGCTCCTCGAAGGGATCTGGGCCCTCGTGAGCCTCATCGGGGTATTCCGCGGTCGATGGTGGTCGTCACCCGGGCCGGCAACGCCCGCCTGAACCGCCCGCCCGTGGTTGCCGAGGCTCGGCCCGGCCCCGATGTTGTAGCCCGACCCTGAACCGGTACCGTCTCGCATGCTCCGATCCAGCCTCGTCCTCAGCGTCCTCGTCGCGGCCCCGCTCGCCGCGCAGGTGAAGCCCGTCAACGACCTTCCCAATCCCTTCCAGACCATCGAGGGGTGGGCCAGGATGCCCGAGGGCCGCACGTGGGGGTCGACCAGCGCGGTCTCGATCGACAGGGATGGCAAGAGCATCTGGGTCTTCGAGCGCTGTGGGCAGAACTCCTGCGCCGATTCCGACCTCGACCCCATCCTCAAGTTCGACGAGAATGGCAAGCTCGTGAAGGCGTTCGGGAAGGGCATGTTCATCTTCCCGCACGGCATCGAGGTCGATCCCCAGGGGAACGTCTGGGTCGTCGATTGCTCCTGCATCGGCCGCGCGCGTCCCGATTCGCTTCCGCCGAAGGGCCACCAGGTCTTCAAGTTCAGCCCCGACGGCAAGCTCCTGATGACGTTAGGCAAGGCCGGGGGCGGGAAGGGCACCGACTACTTCTGGCAGCCGAACGACGTCCTGGTCGCGCCGAACGGCGACATCTTCGTGGCCGAGGGGCACTCGTCCGGCGCGGGCGCCACCGCGCGGATCGTCAAGTTCGACAAGGCGGGAAAGTTCATCAAGTCGTGGGGATCGTTCGGCGCCGGCAAGGGGCAGTTGGACCAGCCGCATACCCTGGCCCTCGACTCGAAGGGGCGGCTCTTTGTCGGCGATCGCAGCAACAACCGCCTCGTGATCTACGACCAGGAAGGCACTGTCCTCGATGAGTGGACGCAGTTCTCGCGGGCGAGCGGCATCTGGATCGACCGGAACGACGTGATCTACGTGACGGACTCGGAATCCGGGTCGGTTTCCCGCACTCGGACGGATTGGAAACGGGGCATCCGCATCGGCAGCGCGAAGGACGGTTCGGTGCAGTACTTCATTCCCGATCCCGCCGCGAACCCCCCGAGCACCAGCGCCGCGGAAGGCATCGCCGTCGATGCGAAGGGCGTGATCTACGGCGCCGAGGTCGGACCGAAGGCCCTCAAGCGCTACGTGAAGAAGTAGCGGGGCGCGTCAGCACCGTCGTCAGGCGATCGTAATGCTGTCGACGGTGAGGGACAGTTCCTCGATCACGTTCGGGCCCTCTGCGTTGAGCGTCGGGCCGACGTAGTTCGTGACCTGCGCGCCGGCAAGGCGCCAGGTCCTGTCCGTGCCGTGGTCACTGACCTCCGTCACGAGCAGCGCGGGTCGCGCAGACATGGCAGCGACAAGTGAAAGCGCCCGGGCATTCACCTCTCCGTCCTTCAACCCCGCAGAATTCACTGCGGACAGCGATAGCGCGCGATCTCGGAGCGTGCACTCGGCGAAGCGTCCAAGAGTCACCGTTCCCCACGGAACGATGATCTCGACCACGAAGGGGTAGCGATTCGGCTCGGTCGCCATGGGCCCGGAACCTACACAAAAATGTATGACGGATTGTTGGCGTACACGCATGTCGCCAGCCGCTGCAACTGGTCGGCAATCGCTGCCGCGCGCATGACGCGAGGGCGCCGCTCGTCGCGTGACGCCCGCTGCAGAACCAGCATGTCGAGGAACCGCACCAGGGGTTCTCCGCCTACCAGGACGCTCGCGAGCGAGATGACGGGCGTCCCGGCTCCGTGCATCGGGCCGCTCACGCCAACCGTCGCCACTGCTGACCCGGTGCGGAAGAGCTCGAGCGCGATCACGTTGCGCAGGCAGTACTGTCGCACGGTTTCTTCGTGTGGGAGTTCCTGGAGGTTGTTGTGCACGATGATCACCGGCCGCAGCAAGCTGTCGGGGCGCTTGATGGCTCCGATCATCTCCGACAGTGACAGGAAGCGTCCATGCGCCGACGCTCCGCGTGCGCCGAGGTCGAACGCGAGCCCGCCGAATGACGCAGATTCGATCAGTTGGGCCGCCACGTGAATGACATCGTACGGTCGTTGCCTGAGGGCCTCCAGGGCCTCCTGCGCATTGGCGCGAAAGACGTGGACTTCGGCCGCTGCCATGCTGTAGAGCGTATCGGCCGTGTACCACTTGTCCCCGCTGCCACCCGCCGCGATCATCGCGAGGCGCGTCGGCCGGTCCTCGCGCAGCGCGCGCACTATCCGGCGTAGCGTGGCTCCATCGAGCGCGCCGGTCACCTGGAGGTGGTATCGCTCCTGGAACGCACGTGTCGTGTCCTCGACGCGCTGCGCCGTGCGGGAAGTCGGTTGCCGGACCTTGAGTGCCGCGAAGGCACGCAACGCCCAATCCGTGTTCGCCGAATCGCGAGGCGGGTCTGGCGTGCGCCATCCCGGCGAAAAGCCCGCGCTCCGCACGTCACGCTTCCTGAGCGCTTCACTGCTGCGCGCGACGGCCAGTTCCAACGGCAGGGCTGCCACGACCGGATGACTCGACACGATCGCGAGCCGCACATCTTCGCCCTGCGCTCCCCCGGTATTCGAGATGTGCGGGACCAGGTTACCGAGGTCACGAATCGCGGCCGGGAACCCCGCGGCCAGCGCGGCCACGACGTGGCCCGGAAGGCGGCGTGAGGACACGAGCGACGCGTCCTTCCTGATTGCGGCGAAGATCGCGGACCCGGGGTGGACACTGACCGCGTCGGGTTCGAAGGTCAGTGCCACGACGTCCGGGTTCGCCGGTTCGACCGCCATCCCCGGGTTTCGGTTGAGCATGTCGATACGAATGTCGCGAAGCTCGTCCTGGGCTCCGAGTCGCTCCAGCATCGCCTGCGCCGAAAGGAGGCGCACCTGCGACTCCTGCGACCCGGCAGGTTCGAGAATGCCCAGCAAATATGTGGTGCGGGCCAGCCAGGAGGATGCCGGCAGTGCATCGTTTGCCAGCAGGTCGTGGGCGCGCG
>JACMLI010000621.1 GCA_014379705.1 Gemmatimonadaceae bacterium | reverse complement strand
GGCGACGGTCGTTCACGAACGTCCCATGGGGAGCGACGGCGTGCCAGGGCGGCATGATGCCGCCGCCCACCTTCTCCTTGAGCTCGGCGGTGACGTCTTTCGCATCTTCGTAGGTGATCAGCGACATCGGTCCGAGCCCGCCGGGGCGATGGCAGCTCGTGCAGTTCTTGTACAGAATCGGCGCGACGTCCCTGGCAAATGTTGGCGCGGCCTGTGCGCTCACTCCGGAGCCGATACCGGCGAGGGCAAGGGAGCCAACAAGCGCGGCCGTGAGGCAGCGGAGGGGGAGGGTTTGGAGGGGCTGTTTCATGCGCGGGCCAAGGGGAGTGCGGAGGGTGGCGCGTCGAAAAAAGTATGCGACCTTTGGACACCTTCGGCAATGAGACCCAGTACGCTCGGCGCCGAACAAGGTTTCCCGACGCCGGGTCCCGCGAGCCACCGGTCGACCCATTCCGGAGTTCCCAGAGATGCAATCGCTCGCGATCGGTGGGTTCATGTTGGTGGTGATGGCCTTCCCGGTTGGCCGGATCGAGGCGCAATCGGCTCCGGCCGACACGAGCGGGAGGGCGCGGGTCGTGGCCGGCTATTGCGCGGCCTGGAACGAGCCGGATCCGACCCGGCGGGCGAACCTCCTTCGCGTCGTCTGGGACACCGAGGGCGAGTACAGCGATCCCACGCCAGCCAACCTCAAGGGGCGCGACGCGCTGAGTGGCCATATCGACGGCTTCCTGAAGCAATTCGCCGGCGGTTCGATCCGGTGCAGCGCGCCGCAGTTCCACCATCAGTCCGGGCGCTTCACCTGGGAGATCTTCGCCGCGAACGGGTCGAGCGTGGTCGCCGGGATGGACTACGCCGAGTTTGCGCCAGACGGTCGTCTTCGTCGCATCGTGGGGTTCTTCGGCCCGCTGCCCCTCGTCAACAAATAGGCGTCGCTCCGGCCCAACGACACTGGGTCCCGGATCTGCGCTCGCTTGTCCGGGATGACGTCAAGTTTGCTGCCGCTCGCCCACCCCGTCGTGCCTGACCATATGCCTAACGCCTGTTCGAGCGCGGCGGACAGCGATGCAGCACGTCGCGCAGCGTGTGGATGCCGGCGCGGATCTGGGACTCGTCGACGCCCGCGTAGCCGAGCAGAATCCCCGGGTCCACGGGCCGGCCCGTGGCAAGCCGGGACAGCGGCATCACGTCGACGCCGGCGCGTTCCGCCATCACGGCGAGGGCCTCGTCGTCATGGTGATGCAACCAGCCGATGAGCGACATGCCGGCGTCGGCCGCGTCGAGGCGGAGGAAGTCGTTCAGCTCCCGGCGCGCCGACTCCACGAGCACGTGTTGCCGCGCGCGGTATGTGGAGCGCATGCGCCGGATGTGCCGCTCGAAATGCCCCTCGTGCATGAAGTCCGCCATCACGGCCTGCTCGAGGTAGGGGCTGTGATAGTCGGTCAGGTGGCGCGCGGCGGCAAAGTTGTCGACGAGCGCGTCAGGCACCACGAGGTAGCCGAGCCGGAGTGACGGGAACATCACCTTGCTGAACGTGCCCGAGTACAGCACGCACCCGGCCTGGTCGAGGCCCTGGAGCGCCGCCAGGGGACGGCTGGCGTAGCGGAACTCGCTGTCGTAGTCGTCCTCGAGGATCCAGCCGGCCTCCCCCGCCCAGGCGAGGAGCTCGAAGCGGCGGGCGAGCGACATCGTCATGCCTAACGGCTGCTGCCGCGAAGGCGTCACGAACGCGAGGCGTGCATCAGGGGCCCGGGCGATCCCCTCGCGCACCGCCAGCCCCTCGGCGTCGACGGGCACGGGCACCACCTCCGCCCCCGCCCCGATGAAGGCGCCACGCGCGCCGTGATAGCCCGGATCCTCCATCCAGACGCGATCCCCGGGGTCGAGGAGCACGCGCGCACAGAGGTCGATCGCCTGCTGCGACCCGGCGACGATGAGCACCTGCTCCGGTGTGCACCGCACGCCACGGGCGCCCCGGAGGTACTCGGCGACCGCGGTGCGCAGGGGCATGTAGCCGAACGGGGCGGAATAGGCGAGCTGCCGGGAGTTTGTCTTCGCCCACCGCCGTGCCATCAGGCGGCCCCACTGCCCGACGGGGAAGATGTCCACCGCCGGAACGCCCACGCGGAAGGCGCGCGGGGTGCGCCCGATGGCCCAGGCGGAACGCTGCGCGGCCTCGATGATCGCGCTGCCACGCCTCGAGGGCGCGGAACGCCGCCTGGCCATCCCGTTCGGGCCATCCACCGTCGCAGGGTGCAGGTGCTCGTCAGGCACCGACAACGACACGCACGTCGCCGCGCCCGGCACTCCCGTGAGGTAGCCCTCGGCGCGCAATTGCTCGAACGCCAGCACCACGGTGCTGCGCGCCACCTCGAGGTCCTCGGCGAGGTCGCGCGTGGATGGCAGGCGCGACCCACGGGGCAGTTGCCGCGTCAGGATGTCGGACCGAATGCTCGAATAGATCTGCCGATAGAGCGGATTCGCCGATGCGCGATCGAGCGCGACGCGGAGGATGCGTCCGCGGCGCAGGGGGACGACGGTGGGCATGACGCGGCTGCCTGGTCTCGGGACTCAGGCGCATGGTAGTCTGGTCCACCGGGCCCGCCGGACACCAAGGGGCCAGACCACTTGATGCGTGTCGAGTCGCGCCGGGGACAGGACGGAGGTCAGCGAACGGACGCAGCGCGCGGGAAATGTTCGGCGACCCTCACCAGCTGTTCGAGGGCGGTGTCATCCCACTCCGGGCGACCCACCTGCACGAAGCCGCTCCCTGGTCGACCCCCGTAAGACCGGACCCAGGCAGCCAGGTGTGAGCGCTCGTCGCGACCGAGCACCTCGACCCCGTCGATCGCAGGGCTCGACCATGCCGTGAGCCACCAGCCGCTGAGTCCCCACTGCTCTCCGGCGCGCGTCGCCGTAGCACCGAATCGATCCCAGGGATCGACGTGCACGGACACCCCGAGAAGCTTGCGTGTTCCCCCCGTCCCGAACGAGGAGAGCGCGTACGCGCCCGCGGAGTCGGGCAGCCACATGTGCGGTGGAAGGCCCGTCCACACGACCTTGCCTCCCGCGTCCAGGTAGCGCCGGAAGAGCACCGAGTCCGCCGACACGGGCGCCACGGTCTCGGGTGCGTGGTCGATGGCGAAGACCACGACGCTGGGCACGGCATCGTCAATCCGCGCGGCCATCCACTCGGCGAGGCGGCGTGCGTTGAGGAGTTCGTAGCCGTGGCTCAGGAAGCGATCGCGGATGCGCGCGCCGGTACGACCGAGCCCGCGTTGTGCGACGGTCGAGTCCCAGAAGACGGCGCGCGCGAGCGATGGCGTTGCCATGCCGACCGCGTACACCGCGCCGTCGTCGCTGCCGAACACCAACACACCCGTTGCAGCCGCGGGGCTCGACATGACGGGACGCGCCACGATGAGCCGCCAGCGTTCCGCGCCGGTCGCGATATCGAACCCGCGCACCACGCCACGCCCGAAGCCACCGTACGCGCCCTCGGCGACGATCACCTGGTCGCCCGAGATCAGCGGGGACGCCCACACGCTGTGGTACGTCTTCACTCGCCACCGCTCGCTGCCGTCCGCCACGCCCAGCGCATGCACGAAGTGCGCGTCCGAACTGGCGTCGATGACGATGCTGTCCCGCACGGCCGGCGTGGCGATGATCCACGAGGTCTCGTCGTGCGCCACCGTCCAGCGCCGTCGCCCGGTGTGGCGATTCAGGGCATACAGGTGGCCATCGCGCGCGCCGACGAGGAGGATCGAGTCGGCGACCACGGGAGAGGATTGGATGGAGCGCCGATCATACCCGAACGTCGCCGAGGTGAGCGTTGTGCCTTCGGTCTCGACACGCCAGCGCTCGGCGCCGGTGCGCGCATCAATCGCATACACCATTCCATCGAAGCTGCCGACGTACACCGTCGATTCGGCGACGGCCGGGGAGGACCGCACGCGACCGCCCGTGCGGTGTCGCCACGCCACGTCGCCGTTGCCGATATGCCAGGCGTAGATGGTGCCGTCGCCTCCCCCGGCGATCACCAGGTCATCCACGAGCACGGGGGAGGAACTGTAGATGTCCGTGCCTTCGTAGCCCCACGCGAGCGCGGCCACTGTCCCGGTGGTGGCTCGCCATTGCAGTGCGCCCGAGGCGCGATCCACGCAGAAGACGGTGTCCACGAGCGTCGTGGCGCACACGCGAGTTTGTGTCACGAGGGGCGCCGATGCCACCGAGGCACCGGCGTCGAAGCGCCACCGTTCATCGCCGGTGTCGAGGGCGATGGCGTAGAGATGGCCGTCCCCGCTGCCGACATACACGCTTCCGTCATGGATGACGGGCGACGATCGCACGGGGCCGCGCGTCTGGAATCGCCAGCGCGTTCCCTGGACGCCGGCGTCGAGTCGCACCGCGGCGACACCCGC
>JACMLI010000620.1 GCA_014379705.1 Gemmatimonadaceae bacterium | reverse complement strand
GACGGGTGGACGGGTAGACGGGTAGACGGGCAGACGAGCAGCTGCTCGACTGCGCTCGGGTCAACCACCCGTCCATCCCGTCCACCCGTCCACCCGTCTAGCCCTTCTTTTCGTCCTTGAAGACCGCGTTCAGCACCATGCTGACGATGCTCACCACGAGGGCTCCCCAGCACGCCGCGGCGAAGCCCGACACGTGGAATCCGAAGCCGAAGGACTGCGAGAGACGGGCCGTGAGCAGCAGCATCACCCCGTTGATCACGAGGGTGACCAATCCCAGCGTAATGATGATGAACGGGAAGGAGAAGAACTTCACGATCGGCTTGATGATGCTGTTGACGATCGCAAAGATCAGCGCAACGCCGGCGAGCCCGATCGGTCGGCCAGTGAAGGAGATGCCGTCGACGAACCGCGTGGCCGCGTAGAGCGCGGCGGCGTTGACGAGGAGCTTGAGCAGGAACGACATCGCGTCACCGTGGTCGGGAGAAGGCGGCCCTCGCCTGCTCTACGGGGGTACGGGCATGGCAGGTTTCGAGGTGGTCGTTCACCATGCCCATCGCCTGCATGGCCGCGTACATCGTGGTCGGTCCCACGAAGCTCCACCCACGCTGCTTGAGTGCCTTCGACATCGCGGTCGATTCCGGTGTCGTCGCCATCGCGCTGAGCACCTCCGGCGTCAGGCGCTTCGGCCGGCTCCTGGGGCCTGGCTCGAAGCTCCAGAGCAGCGCCGCAATCGATCCCGTCTCGGCGACGAGGTCGCAGGCGCGCTTCGCGTTGTTGATCGTCGACTCGATCTTCCCGCGATGGCGCACGATCCCCGCGTCCAGGAGGAGCCGGTCGACCTTCCGGGTGTTGTAGCGCGCGACCTTCTCGAAGTCGAAGCCATCGAACGCCGCGCGAAAGTTCTCGCGCTTGCGCAGGATGGTGAGCCAGCTCAGCCCCGCCTGGAATCCCTCGAGGCAGAGCTTCTCGAAGAGTCGGCGATCGTCGGAGACCGGGCGCCCCCATTCGCGGTCGTGGTAGGTGACGTAGAGCGGGTCGGTTCCGCACCAGGAGCAGCGTGTGAGGCCGTCGGCCCCGGCGACGATCGTGATCGGCATGCCGGAATCTGTCCCACGTTAGGCGCGCCGCAACGGGCGGACGCCGGAATCGCTCCCGGTGCCCGCCCCCCCGGTTCAACGTGAGGCGATGAACGCCGTGGGCGTCGGCAGGCCCAGGCGGTAACGCGAGTTCAGCGCGCTGGCGGCGGCTTGCGCGAGGACGAGGTGTCCCGCGCGCGCCGGATGGATGCCGTCGAGGCTCATGTATGGTCCGTATGGCGTCGCCGACGTCATGACCTGCACTGAGCTGAAGGGTGGCTTGAGGTCCGTCCGGCCATAGAGCGCCTCCAGCGCGAAGAGAGCCATGCCATGGCGGTCTGCCGTCACGAAGATGTGCGCGCTCATGGCGGCGAGCGCGGAGTTCACGACCTGCTGCTCGGCCAGCGAGAGGATGTGGTCCCGCACGCCCGTACCGCCGTCAGCGCACGACAGGTTCGCCGGAGGAAGGTTCTGTGCCCGATTCGTCAGGCCGGCCACGACCGCGCCCGGCACCAGTGCCGGGATGAACAGGAGGTTGAGCGACGCGTCGCAATCTGCGGCGACGGAGACGTGGAACGCCGCCAGGAACGCGCCCCGGTCCGCCCACACCTCGTCACCACGCCGGAACGAGGGGAACGAGGCGACGTCCTTGATCAGGGAAGCGAGCACGCCCTTGCGCCCGCCGGCGGCGACCGCGGCCACCAGCTGGGTGTACAGCGGCGCCCACGTGGTGAAAGGAACGATCGTCACGCCGGGAATGGCGATGCCGCTCGTCGCGCCAAGGACTTCATTGCCCCCGAACTCGATGGAGACGAGGCGCGGGTTCTGGCCCAGTGTCGCACTCAGCTGCGTTGTGCCAGGCCTCAGGACACGCGCATACACCTGGCTATAGAATGGATCGCCCTGGTTTGCCGGCGTGGTGAAGAGCGCGTTGAAGGTGGACGCGGTGGCGATCGCCACGTTTCGAGTGGGGAGTTCAACCCCTGGGAGGTGCGGAGCGCAGGTGTACGACGCGGGGGGCGCCGCCACCGACTCGCCTGAGAGGCGCTTGAAGGTGCTGAGCGGTGCGAGGAAGGGGGATCGGCACCCGGGGAAGGCAATCAGCGGCTGTCTCATGGTGACCCCGGCCGCAGCTGCAAGTTGCGTTGGCCACGCATCGACCTGGGTGGTATGGATGAGGCCATCCGATTGCCATCCCATGCTGATGCTCGTGCCCATGGCCACGTACTTCTGCATGATGACGCTGGGGTCTGCGTCGACGGCGAATGCCGGAGGGGTGGCGAGGGAGGGTGAGGGTGCGGTCGTGCTGTCGGCGCAGGCGACGACGGCCACGGCGAGCAGGGGGAGCCAGTGCGGTCGGTACATGGTTGCCTCGGGTTGCAGGGATGGTGGTTCGCTCCAGTCGGAGCGCCCACGGCAACCTCGGGCCACAGGAAGCTCGTGCGTATCGGACAGGTGACGTAGCTCACTACTGTCGATGACGTAGGAGCCGGGGGCGTTCATGCAGGATTTCGTTAGGCGCCGCCTGCATCGGCACGCTCGAGGACACTTCCGGCATGTCGCGAACCGACAGAGACCGCGAAGGACCCACGGTCCACGTCGTCATGTTGGTGGCCGTTCCAGTGAGGTGGCGCACGCGCAATGGGGCAGGAGGGGCACGGCGCGGGCGGCGCCCGACGGCGAACTTTCATTGCCTCCTTACCCCATCTGCCGCATGCGATTCCCGATCCTCGCCACGTCCGTCCTGGTCCTCGCCGCCTGTGGCGCACCGTCCGATCCCGGTCCCACGACGCTCGTGCCCGAGGGAGCCGACCTCTGGATCGCGAACGGACCCCTGAACGGCCGTCGCCCATTCCCAGCGGACAACTGGTGGAATACGGACATCAGCACGGCGCCGGTCGATGCCCGGTCGTCGACCCTGATTGCCAGTTGCGGGCTTCGCAACCTGCACCCCGACTTCGGCACGACGTGGAACGGCGCGCCTAACGGGATCCCCTACACCCTCGTCGGTGGCTCGCAGGTCAAGCGGCCGATCAGCTTTACCTACGCGAACGAGAGCGATCCGGGCCCGTACCCGATCCCGATGAACCCGCCGATCGAAGGGGGGCCGAATGGCACGGGGGACCGCCACGTGCTCATCGTGGACACGCTCAACTGGAAGCTCTACGAGGTGTTCGACGCGCGGCCCGTGAACGGCGGCAAGTCGTGGCGTGCCGGCTCCGGCGCGATCTTCGACCTCAATACGAATGCACTACGCCCGATGTACTGGACCTCCGCCGATGCCGCCGGACTGCCCATCTTTCCGGGACTC
The DNA here is from genome assembly GCA_014379705.1 of Gemmatimonadaceae bacterium. Classification (GTDB taxonomy): domain Bacteria; phylum Gemmatimonadota; class Gemmatimonadetes; order Gemmatimonadales; family Gemmatimonadaceae; genus RBC101. The sequence goes on along the minus strand of JACMLI010000620.1, from coordinate 453 downwards.
GTGCGCTACGACGAGGCGGTCCTGCGGCAGAGCATCGAGCATGCGCTGCGCTTCACCTGCCCGCGCACGCGTCGCGGCTTCATCACGCCAGCGCGGCACTTTGCGAGCAGCGACACCTCGAGTGCGCTCCCGCCGATGGGCATGCGCGTTCGCCTGAAGGCGTCGTTCAACGTGAGCACGTATCCGTCCGAGGTCCAGGTCATCCTCAATGCCATGAAGAAGTACGGGATGTTCATGGCCGACAATGGGAGCGGCTGGTTCGTGTCGGGCGCTCCTGATCCGCGATGGAACGACTCGAACCTCGGCAAGCTCAAACAGGTGCCGTCATCGGCGTTCGAGGTGGTGCAGATGGGAACGGTGACCAAGTAGCGACTAGTGGACTAGTGGAATCGGGTGGAGGGGTCGTCTCCAGCGTCATCGCTCGTCCGCTAGCCTGCTCCTCCACGAGTCCCG
>JACMLI010000619.1 GCA_014379705.1 Gemmatimonadaceae bacterium | reverse complement strand
CTGGGTCATCATCCCCGCAAGCGAAGTGATGGCGATCGTCGCGCTCTCGACATCGTTCGAGGACCTCGAGGCGCGCCTCGCGCGCATCATCGTCGGCTCGACCTACGGTACCGCGCGCACCCCCGTGCGTGCCGGTGACCTCAAGGCGCCGGGCGCGATGGCCATGCTGCTCAAGGACGCTATTCGGCCGAACCTCGTGCAGACGCTCGAGGGCGGTCCGGCCTTCGTGCATGCGGGTCCATTTGGCAACATCGCGCACGGCTGCAACTCGATCCTCGCCACGCGAGCCGGGCTCGCCCTCGCCGACATCGTCGTCACCGAAGCGGGCTTCGGGTCGGACCTCGGCGCCGAAAAGTTCTTTGACATCAAGTGCCGCGCTGGCGGGCTCAATCCCGAAGCGGCGGTGCTCGTCGCGACGGTCCGCGCGCTCAAGATGAACGGTGGCGCCAACAAGAAGGACCTCGCGCGAGAGGACCTGGGCGCGCTCGAGCGTGGCCTGCCGAACCTGCAGCACCACATCGAGAACGTGAAGCAGTTCGGCACGCCGGTCGTCGTCGCGGTCAACCGCTTCGCGAGCGACTCCGACGCCGAACTCGCCATGGTGGCGGACGCGGCCCGCAAGGCCGGGGTGCGCGTGGCCCTCAACGAAGTGTTCGCGAAGGGAGGGGAAGGCGGCATCGAGCTGGCCAATGAGGTGCTCGCCATGCTGGCCGAAGGGGGCTCTCGTTATGCGCCGATCTACGACACCGCGCTGCCGATCCGCGAGAAGGTGGCGATCATCGCGAAGAAGGTCTACGGCGCGGCCGGCGTCGACTTCAGCGCCAAGGCCGAGCGCACCATCGAGTACCTGGAATCCATCGGGCTCGGCAACACGCCGGTCTGCATGGCCAAGACGCAATATTCGCTGACCGACGATGCGACGAAGCTCGGGCGTCCCACGGGCTTCCACATCACCATCGGCGAAGTTTATCCCGCCGCTGGCGCGGGATTCGTCGTCGCACAATGTGGCGATATCATGACGATGCCCGGCCTCCCGAAAGCACCGGCGGCAGAGGGCATGGGCGTCGCAAAGGACGGCTCGATCACCGGCCTCTCCTGATGCGTGTAGCCAAGGTCATGCGAAAGTTGTCTAGCCTGCCATCTGCCACCAGTCATCTGCCATCTAGCCGCTTCACCCCGACTCCCGCCTCCCTGTGATCACGCACATCCAGACGGACAAGGCCCCCGCGGCCATTGGTCCCTACTCGCAAGGCGTCGTCGCCGGCGGCTTCCTGTTCACCGCAGGCCAGATCGCGATCGACCCCGCGACCATGACCGTGGTCACGGGCGACGTCGTCACGCAGACCGAGCGCGTCTTGCAGAACCTCGTGGCGGTGCTCGCGCAGGCCGGTTGCGGCTGGGGCGACGTCGTGAAGACGACCGTGTTCCTGCAGGACATGGCCGACTTCCCGCGCGTCAACGAGGTCTACGCCCGCGCGTTAGGCGATGCCCGCCCCGCCCGCTCCACGGTCCAGGTCTCCGCGCTCCCGCGCGGTGTGCTGGTCGAGATCGAGGCCGTCGCCAAGGTCCCGTGACGGGCAGGCGGGCGGACGGGCGGTGAGAGCAACACACTCGCGAACGTGCGGCGCCCCGCGGGGAGTGGACTGTGCGAGACGCTGCCCCTGCGTGTAAGGTTAAGGCAGGGTGATCGCTGGAACGCTCACCCGGGTTCACCGCCCGTCCGCCCGCCTGCCCGCCCAATGACCGACGTCCTCGCGCCTCCGTTCCGCCTCACCCAGTTCGCGCGATGCGCCGGGTGCGCCGCCAAGATGGGGCCGGCCGACCTGAAGCGGGCGCTCGCGCCACTTCCGCTGCGTGATGACCCCGCCATTCTCGTCGGTCGCGAGTCGTTTGATGACGCCGGCGTGTACCGCCTTTCCAGCGAGCTCGCACTCGTCCAGACCGTCGACTTCTTCGCGCCCATTGTCGACGATCCCTATGCCTTTGGCCAGGTTGCTGCTGCCAACGCTTTGTCCGACGTGTATGCGATGGGCGGTGAGCCGATGACCGCCCTCTCGATCGTCGGCTTTCCCACCGGCACGCTGCCTCTCGAAGTCCTCACCGACATCATGCGAGGCGGGCAAGACAAGGTGCAGGAAGCCGGGGCGGTGCTCATCGGCGGCCATACGATCACCGACGAGGAACTCAAGTTCGGCCTCTCGGTCACCGGACGGGTTCACCCCGATCGCATCCTGGCCAACACCGGCGCCGTCGTCGGGGATGTCCTCATCCTCACCAAGGCCCTCGGGACGGGCCTCGTGGCCACCGCGGTCAAGCGCGGGGCGGCGACCGCCGCACACGAGCAGGCGATGCTCGACAGCATGGTCATGCTCAATCGCGTGGCCTGCGAGGCCGCCGTGGCCCTGCGCCTGCGCTGCGCGACCGACGTTACCGGGTTCAGCCTCCTCGGCCACGCGTCCCACATTGCCCGCGCCAGCGGAGTCACGCTGCGCATTCATGTGTCCACGCTCCCCGTCCTTCCCGGAGCGCGCGAAGCGCTTGCCGCCGGCATCCGTACCGGTGGCGCCGAGCGGAACTTCGCGTACCTCGAGACCCTCGTGGCGTGGGGATCGGTGACACCAGAACAGCGCGCCCTCGCCATTGATCCGCAGACCTCAGGCGGCCTGCTCGTTGCCTGCCCAGCTCACCTGGTGGCCGACTATCTTTCGCGCGTTCCCGGTGCCGTAGTGGTTGGTGAGGTGACTGCGCGCGGGGAACACCTGCTGGTCCTGGAGTAAGAGTGTCGGTCGCCCCGTCGCTGGGGTGACACGGCGGGCGCAGGCCCGTCGTTCGTCGCTCCCGGGCGTGGATGGTTCTGGTTCTTCTGGGAGCGGATGGGGCCTGGTGGCTTCCGTCGTCTTCAAAACGGCCGTGACCCGGCTTCGCCGGGTTGGGTGGGTTCGATTCCCGCACGCTCCCGCCAGGCGCCATGCACGCAGGCTCGTGAACCATCACGCTGCTCAATGACGGTACAGCTTCTGCCATCGGTCATCTGCCCCCGGCTCGTCAGCCGGGGCAGGCAGCTGACATCTGCCCTTGATCGCACGATGCGGCCACGACTCCGGTCATTGATGGCGGGCATCATCCTCGCACATGTCGCCGCGGCGCCGCTCATCGCGCAAGCGCGCGACTCGGCGCGCGTGACCCTTCCAGACAGCGCGCGGGGACGCGTCCAGGTGCGTGTCGCGCGTGACAGTCTTGGGCCCCCGATCTCGCCGCGACGCGCTTTTCTCTATTCCCTCGCGGTGCCCGGCCTGGGTCAATCGAAGCTCCAGCGCCCTACGTCCGGCGCCGTGTATGTCGCGCTCGAGATGAGCGCGATCACCATGCTCGTGAAGTCGCGCTACGACCTCTCGATCGCCAAGCGTCGGGTGAAGGAGAGCCGCGTCAACACCTACGCGATCGACGCGACGACTGGCCGGCCAAGGGTCGACACGCTCGGCCGCCCCGTCGTGGCCGACACGCTCGTGAGCCGCTACGCGACCCCCGCCGATGACCAGCTACGCAGCCGGCTCAAGGCGCGACGCCTGCACTACGAAGACTGGGTCGCGATGCTCGCCTTCACCCATCTCTTCGCCGGTGCCGATGCGTTCGTCTCGGCGCACCTGTGGGACCTCCCGCGCCAGGTGGAAGTGCGCCGGCTGCCCTCGGGCTCCACCGGGATTGGCGCCCGCCTGCGGTTTCGTTAGGCACCGCCCTCCCTTACGATCCGGCCAATGACGCGCCATCGCGCCCCACTCCTCCTCGCCGCTGCTTTTGTCGTCGCCTGCGGCGGCCGCTCCGAACAGCAGGCCGCCTCCACCGATTCCGCGGCGGTGCCAGCGGATACCGCGTGGACCGTCAGCACCACGGGATTCGGGCCGGCCCACATCGGACTCACGCTTGCGCAGCTCAACACGGCGCTCGGCGAGAGCCTCACGCTCCATGATCCGATCGATCCTTCCTGCGGCCACGTCAGCCCGCGCGCGTTCCCTGCCGGCGTGAGCCTCATGATCGTCGATGACAGCGTGGCTCGCGTCGAGGTCGACACCGCCGGGGTGCGTACGGCCGACGGCGCGCAGGTCGGCGATTCGGAGCAGTCGGTCCTGGCGCTCTACGTGGGACGCGTGCAGGTGATGCCGCACAAGTACACGGGGCCGGAAGGCCACTACCTCGTCGTCAGCGCGCCGGGCGACACCATGTCTCGCATCGTGTTCGAGACCGATGGACAGCGCGTCGAACGATACCGCGCCGGTCGCCGCCCGGCCGTGGACTACGTCGAGGGCTGCGCCTGATCTAGGTGCAGTGGGCGCGACATGTGGACGATCGGTTCTCCACGCGCGCCCTTCCAGCGGAACAGTTCCACGTGCTCCTCGACGAGGCGCAGGTAGGTGCTGTCTCCCAGCCACGCGCCCGCATTCCCGTACAGCCCCCCCGTCGGGGACGTGACGAGGGTCGGCACGTGGGAGTGCCCGAAGACCACCAGGTCCAGCCCCGGCTCTGCCGCGAGGTCCCGAAAGGCCACCTTCTTGAGTCCTTCGCCCTTGTCAGCCGCACTCCAGGTGCGGCTCGTCGCCGATGTGCCTAACGCGATGCGGCTCGACCAGTCGGGATGCAACAGGTGCCGATACGCCCAGATCGCGGCCCGGTTGCGGAGCAGGGGACGCACCATCCGGTAGCGCTGGTCCGCGTCACCGCGCAGCCCGTCCCCATGCTCGACGCGGACCTTCCAGCCCGCGACTTCCCCGCGCCAGGGGCCGAGGAGGTACTCGACGCCGGCATCCTCGCGCAGGAACTCTCCCCCCCAGCAGTCGTGGTTCCCCGCGACCCAGATCACCGGAATCCCGGCGTCGGCAAAGGCGGCCACCTCCGCGAGGACGCGGTATCCCACGCGAGGGATCACCGACTTCCATTCGAACCAGAAGTCGAACAAGTCCCCGTTGATGATCAGGGACTTCGCGTCCTGCCTCGCGCGACGCAGGAATGACGTGAGCGCGTGCTCCGAAGCACGCGGGGCGACGCCAAGGTGCGCGTCGGAGATGATGTAGCACGGGGCTGGGAGCACGCGCCCGAGTATACGCGCTCCCGCAGGCTTTACAAAGGCTGACGGAGCACGCATCTTCGGCCCCGGGTCCACCACTCGACGTGCGGGCCCCTTCGACCCTCGGCATGGCGCCGGGCATTCGCCAACCCAGCACACCAGCACCCAGCTACTATGGCTCAAAGCGCGCTCGGCCTCATCGAGACCAAGGGACTGGTCGGGGCCATCGAGGCCGCGGACGCGATGGTGAAAGCCGCGAACGTGCGACTCATCGGCAAGGAGAAGGTCGGTGGCGGCTACGTCACCGTCTTTGTCCGTGGTGACGTCGGCGCCGTGAAGGCCGCCACCGATGCCGGTGCGGCCGCCGCGGAGCGCGTCGGCGAACTTGTCTCGGTGCACGTCATTCCGCGCCCGCACGCCGAGCTCGAACTGATCCTCCCGCAGGGCGCCCTCGGTGACAGCGCCTGACCGAGGCTGGTCCCAGGACGCCCTCGGACTGGTTGAGACGCGAGGCCTGATCGGCGCCATCGAGGCGGCCGATGCAGGCGCGAAGGCCGCCAACGTCAGGCTCCTCGGCACGGAGCGCGCCGACGCAGGCCTCGTCACCGTCAAGTTCCTCGGTGATGTCGCGGCGGTGAAGGCCGCCTGTGACGCCGCCGCCGCCGCCGCGCAGCGCGTGGGCCAGCTGGTCGCCGTCCATGTCATTCCTCGCCCGCACGACGAGATCGGTGTCGTCGCCGAGGACGACGAGGTGCCCGATGCTCCGGTCTCACGCGATCGCCTCGACTTCGCGCAGATGGAGCAGATGAAGGTGGTCGAGCTCCGGTCGCTGGCCCGACGCATGGCGAACTTCCCGCTCAAGGGACGCGACGTGGCGCGGGCCGGACGCGATGAACTCCTGAGCGCGTTCCGGTCGTTGAAGGGCTGAAGCCCCGGCACGTGGACGCCGACCTGCTCAGCATCCAGGAGGCGCGCGATCTCGTGACGCGCGCGGCGGCGGCGCAACGCGCGTTTGGCGGCGCCACCCAGGCCCAGGTCGACGCGGT
>JACMLI010000618.1 GCA_014379705.1 Gemmatimonadaceae bacterium | reverse complement strand
TGCTCGAGGTCAAGGTCCTCTCGATCGGGTTGCCGATCGCGTATGGCTACAACAGCTGTGCAGGGTTCATGCGAGAACTCTGCGAACAGCCGACGACGACGATCATACCGCTCGATCGCGGGAAGATGACGGCGGACTTCCACGGAATCACCCTCCCGCTCGCGCCCTTCTTCGGCAGCATGGGCGTCGCCCCGCCTCCGGCGCGCGGCCGCGTGAGCTCGGCACCTCCGGACATCCACGCCGGAAACCTTGACAACAAGGAACTCGTCGCCGGCACGACGCTGTACATCCCCATCCATGTGCCCGGCGCGCTGTTCGAAGTCGGTGATGGCCATGCCGCCCAGGGCGATGGCGAAGTGGACATCACGGCCATCGAGACCTCACTCACTGGTCGCCTGCAGCTTACCGTGCGCAAGGACATGAAGCTCGAGTGGCCCCTGGGCGAGACTCGGACCCACTGGATCACGATGGGCATGGACAAGGACCTCACGGTGGCGACGCGCATCTGCGTGCAGAACACCGTGCAGTTCCTGATGGCGCGGGCGAAGCTGACGCAGACGCAAGCGTACCAGCTCACGAGCCTTGCGGTCGACCTGCGCATGACGCAGTTGGTCGATGGGAACGTGGGAGTACACGCAATGATCGACAAAAACCTGCTTCGAGGCAGGTAACACGCCAGGGCGACTCACGGGAATCACGAGAAGCACGAGAGAGGCACGGGAAGCATGAGTGAAACGCCCTTTCTCGTGCTTCCCGTGCTTCTCGTGCTTCCCGTGCTTCTCACAGAAACAGGAATGCGGGATGGTCCCTCCCATCCCGTGCCCGGATAACGCGCTCGTAGACTCGTGCCCCCCGGTCGCCGTTGGTGAAGATCGCCATCGCCTTCCCTCCCACGGCGTCTGCCCAGAAGAAGTTCTTGAACCCCGGGTTGTCACCCCATTGCCACGCGAGCCGCGTGGAGCCGACCTGCTCGAGGCCTACGCCAAGTCCCCAGCTCACGACCTCGTTGCACGTGACCTGCGGTGTCATCATCAGCTGCACGATCGCCGCCGGGGCGCCACCGGCCGCGCGCGCCGTCACGAGGTGGCGCAGGAAACGGGCGAAGTCGTTCGCCGTGGTGAGCATGCTCGCCGCCGCGTTAGGCGCGAGGAAGTTCGGAAGCACCGGCAACGTGGGCTCGGCGGTACGAATCGCCAGCTCCGTATCCTCGACGCGCGCATGCTCCAGCGGCGCGTTCCGGCTGGCCATCAGGCGGCGCAACTCGAGTTGCGTGGCACGACCGAAAGGCTGGGTGGGCTCCCCACGGCCGCTGTGTCCCGACGCCTGGTGCGGCTCCAGTTCGGCGAGTGCCGCCATGCTCGTGCGCGTCATGCCCAGCGGCGTGAACACGCGCTCCCGGGCGACCTGCGCGAACGACTTGCCCGTGAGATTCTCCATCACCCGTTGCAGGAAGAAGAAGCCTTCGCCTGAGTACGACCATCGCGAGCCAGGGTCGAAGTCTGCCGTCAGCGCCTGTGATGCGTTGTTACGCCAGTTGCGCCAACCGCCGGAATGACTCAGCAGGTGACGCGCGGTGATCGTGCGTGAGCGCGCATCATCGGGATTCGGGAGCGGCAGGTAGTCGCTCACCGGCTTGTCGAGGGACACGAGCCCTTCGTGCACGAGGCCGAGGAACGTGTAGGAAAACACGGCCTTGGTGAGCGATGCCGCGGCGTACACCGTGTCAGCGGACACCTGCTCGGGATCACCGGCGCGCTTCGATCCGCGCGCCTCGGTCGTGATGCGTTCGCCTTCGACCAGGGCAAGGCTGTACGAGGGCACACTCGCGAGCCGCAAGAGCCGACCCGTGTCCTCCTGTACCGCGGCAGCCCCTGGAAGCAACGCTGGGTGCGCGAGCAGGGCGGAGGCGCCCATTCCCTGGATGGCAGATCGACGGTTCATGTGAGCTCGGAGTTCCGGTTCGCTGTATAAGACATCGGCAAGGCTCGAGGCGTTGGAGCAAACGAACGGGGCTCGCGGCGGAGGGTCGATGGCATCAAGTTGGATCCTCACCTCCACGTTTGGAGTTCCGAATGGCTCGGCAGACGCGCAAGGAGTTCCTCACACTCAGCGCCCTCCTGGCCGGGGCGGCCACGCTGGTGCGCGCGCCCTTCGGCCGATCGCTTGCCGCCGAGCCCCTCCCCCCGCAACAGGCACGCGGCAGTGGCATCGAAGCGGACCTGGTGGTGGTGAACGGACGCGTCCACACGTCGGACGCGACCACGCCGACCGCCGAGGCCTTCGCGGTGAAGGATGGTCGCTTCCTCGCAGTCGGGCGCACGTCTGACATTCGCAACCTCGCGACGGCGCGGACGCGCGTCATCGACGCGGGTGGCATGTTCATCGCCCCCGGATTCATCGATTGCCATTGCCATCCGAGCGGGGTGAACGAGCTGTTCGGCGTGAACGCCAACGTGCGGACGGTGGCGGAGTTGAGGGCGAACCTCTTGAAGCGTATTGCGCAGGTGCCGCCGGACATGTGGGTCGACGCCTTCATGTTCGACGACACCAAGCTCGACGTCACCCTCACGCGCCAGCACCTCGACGACATTGCTCCACGCAACCCGGTGTCGGTGAACCATCGGGGCGGCCACACGAGCTGGTACAACTCCCGCGCACTGGAGCTCGCCGGCATCACGCGGGCGACGCCCGACCCGGAGCACGGCCGATTCTTCCGCGACGAGAGCGGTGAGCTCACCGGACGGGCGGCGGAACTTGCCCGGGGGAAATTCGCACCCGTGGGCGTCCGCGCGAAATTCTCCCCGGCGGAGGAGCGCGAGCGCGCCCGCCAGGGCATGCGGCACATCTCGCAGGAGTTCGCGAAGGTCGGCCTGACGAGCGTACACGACGCGGGGACGAACCAGGAAAAGATCCGGGCATACGAGGACGTGTACCGGGCCGGTGACCTGCGGCACCGCGCGTACATGATGATTCGCGGGGGCGCCTATGCCCAACTGCGCGATGCCGGCGTGTACACGGGCTTCGGGGACGAGTGGCTGCGCGTCGGTGGCGTGAAGTACTCCGCCGACGGGTCGGCATCGGAACGGACGATGCGTATGAGCACGCCCTACGTTGGCACGAACGACTACGGCCTCCTCACGATGTCGCAGGACGACATCTACGCCGCGGTCGACGACGCGCAACGCAACAACTGGCAGATCGGTATCCATGCCAACGGCGACGTGGCCATCGACATGGTGCTCCTCGCCTACGAGCGGGTCCACAAGACGATGCCGCAGGCCGACCGGCGGTACCGCATCGAGCACTGCACGCAGGTGAACCCGTCGCTGATCTCGCGGATCAAGGCGACCGGAACGATTCCGACGCCCTTCTGGACCTACGTGTACTATCACGGAGAGAAGTGGTCGCAGTACGGCGACGAGAAGCTCCGCTCGTTCTTCGCGCATCGCTCCTTCCTCGACGCCGGGATCCGTGCGCCGGGTGCTTCCGACTACGGACCAGGGCCCTTCGAACCGCTGATGGCCATCCAGAGCATGGTCACGCGGCGCGACTTTCGCGGACGCGAGTGGGGTCCGAACCAGAAGATCACGGTGAACGAGGCGCTCACGGTCGCCACGATCAACGGGGCGTACGCGTCGCACGAAGAGAAGACCAAGGGGTCGATCACGGCAGGCAAGTACGCCGATTTCGTCATGCTCGAGCGCTCGCCGGCCGACGTCGACCCCAACACCATCAAGGACATCCGGGTCGTGCGCACCGTGGCGGGAGGCAAGGCGACGTTTGAGGCCTGAGTCGTCCGGCGAGCCGTCCGCCGCGTGAAGATCGAGAACCAGAGTCGGTACCGCGCGCCGATCCTTGGCGTGATCGTGCTCGGCCAGTCACCGCGGGCGGACCTCGAGCGCGCGTTCAGCGCCGCGGCCCCGGACGCGCGCGTGCGTGTTCGCGGCGCGCTCGATGGGTACGAGGCGCACGAGATTTCCGACCTTGCCCGTCGACGCACCGAGGCCCCGGTGCTGGTGCGCCTGACCGACGGGTCGACGCGGGTGGTGGGGCTCGAGTGGTTGCATCCCATCGTGGAGCGGATCGCGCGCGAGTTCGCCGATGAGTACGCGCGCCTCGTCGTGGTGGCTTATGCGGGGGAGTTTCCCCCATGTCGATGTGACGTCCCCGTGTTGTTGCCCGGGCGCATTCTCTCGCGCGAGGTCGCGGCGATGAGCCCGCGGAAGAAGGTGGGGATCGTGACGCCGGTGGAGGGGGAGGCGCGCGGGGCGGCGACGAAGTGGCTTATCGATGGCTTTCATCCGGCCGTGGCGTGGGCCTCGCCCTCGCGCCACGTGGAGATCATGCGCGCGAGCCTGGCCATGCGTGAAGCCGACGTGGACGTGGTGGTGCTCGACGGCCTCGGCCACGAGGTGGCGAACGCCGAGGAGTTCGCCCGGCGCTGCGGGAAGCCGGTGATCACGGCGCAGGACGTGGCCGCACGGGCGGCGGGGGAGATGCTGTCGATGAGATAGGGCCGGGCAATGGGCGATGGGTGGGGACAGGGTTCCGAAATCGAATACGCTGGCGTGCCGGGCTCGGCATGATGTGGAGGACCGTGGTCCGCAGGTGGACGAGGCGTGGAATGCGGGAGAGATTCGGTCCTCCACGCTCGCTTCACGTACCCCTGCTACCGGCCTTCCCCATGTCCCGTCCCCTCGGCGTCGGCTTCATCGGATCCGGCTTCAACACGCGCTTCCACATCCAGGGCTGGCGCGGCGTCCGCGAAGGCGACGTGCTGGGCGTCTGGAGCCCCAACCCGAAGAACGCGGCGGACGCGGCGAAGCTGGCGCGCACGCTCGATGTCGGCGCGGCGAAACCCTACAAGACCATTGCTGACATGGTCGCCGACCCGGCCATCGATGCGATCTGGCTCTGCGGCCCGAACCACGCGCGCATCGAGAACGTGGAGGAAATCGTCGACGCGGTGAAGCGCGGGAAGGGCGAGCTCAAGGGCATCGCCAGCGAGAAGCCCCTGGCCCGCAACGTGGCCGAGGCCACGCAGGTCGCGAAGTTGGTGGCCTCGATCGGGGTGAAGACGGGATACCTCGAGAACCAGCTCTTTGCCCCGCATATCGAGGCGGGGAAGGCGTTGATCTGGGCGCGTGGCGCCGCGACCACCGGGCGCCCCTACCTTGCGAGAGCAGGCGAGGAGCATGCGGGGCCGCATGGCCCGTGGTTCTGGCAGGGCAACCTGCAGGGCGGCGGCGTGCTGAACGACATGATGTGCCACTCGGCGCTCATCGTCAGGCACCTGCTCACCAAGCCGGGGGAGCCGCTCTCCACGGTCAGGCCGGTGAAGGTCACGGGTCACATCGCCTCGCTCAAGTGGACGCGCCCGGCGTATGCGGCACAGCTCAAGAAGACGATGGGCGCGGACTACACCAAGGCGCCCTCGGAAGACTTCGCGGCCGTGATGATCGAGTTCGAGACGGCCGAAGGCCTGAAGGTGATCGGCGAGGCCACCACCTCGTGGAGCTACATCGGTGCGGGGCTCCGGCTCTCGGCGGAGTTGCTCGGCCCCGAATACTCCATGAAGTGGAATTCGCTCGACAGCGGCCTGCAGCTGTTCTTCTCGCGCGAGGTCAAGGGGCGCTCGGGAGAAGACCTGGTGGAGAAGCAGAACGCGGAGCAGGGAGTGATGCCGGTGGTGCCGGAGGAGTACATCGCCTACGGATACACGGGTGAGGATCGCCATTTCTGCCGCGTGTTCCTCGGCAAGGAGGAGGCGCGCCTCACGTTCGCCGATGGCCTCGACGTGGTGAAGATGCTGATGACGGCGTACCAGAGCGCGGAGCAGGGGAAGACGCTGGCGTTCCCGCCGAAGGGGATAGACAAGTTCGTACCGGCGGTAGCTCAGGGGACTTGGAAGCCGTAGTTGGCTGCTCGGACAAGCCAGGCCGAATCACGGGAAGTGGAGAGGCACGGGAAGCACGAGTAGCACGAACAGGCCCTGGAGATAAGTTCTGGCTCGGCTGTCGCGTGTCGCTCGGACTTTCGTGCCTCCCGTGCTTCTCGTACTGCCCGTGATTCTCGTAAATCCAGCTCCCTCTCCCAGATACTGCCCATGATGCACCGATCGGTCGTCGCCGCTGCGGCATGTGTATACTTGATCGCAGGTCCGGCAGGGGCACAGCGTCCCCCCCTGAGCGCCCAGGCTCGCGTCTACGTTCGGGTCGACACCAATGTCGTGGCCCTGGTGAATGCCCGCGTGCTCGATGGCACTGGAGCGCCCGCGCGCGAAAACCAGACGGTGATCATTCGCGACGGGAATATCGCGGCCGTGGGTCCCACCGCGTCGACGACGGTTCCGGATGGCGCGCTCCGGATGGACCTCGCCGGCAAGACCGTAATGCCGGGCCTCGTGATGGTCCACGAGCACCTGTATTACCCGTCGGGTCAGGGCATCTACGGCAACTACACCGAATCGTTCTCTCGCCTGTACCTGGCCGGCGGCGTCACGTCGATGCGCACCGGCGGCAACATGAACGGGTACTCGGAGCTCAATATCAAGAAAGCGATCGACCGAGGCGACAAGGCAGGGCCGTGGATCGACGCGACCGCCCCGTACCTCAATGGGCCGAACAATTTCTCGCAGATGCAGGTCCTGCGGACGCCCGCGGAAGCGAAGACGTTCGTGAACTTCTGGGCCGACCAGGGGGCGACGTCGTTCAAGGCGTACATGCAGATCTCGCGCGAGGTGCTCAAGGCCGGCATCGACGCGGCGCATGCGCGCGGGCTCAAGATCACGGGACACCTCTGCTCGGTGACGTACAAGGAGGCCGCCGGACTCGGCATCGACAACCTCGAGCACGGTTTCATGGCGTCGACCGATTTCGTCGCTGACAAGAAGCCCGATGAATGCCCGGGACAGGGCAAGGGACAACAATCGGTCAACGCGCTCGATCCGGCGAGCGCAGCATTCAAGGCCTTGGTCGCAGACCTCGTCCAGAAGAAGGTCGCGCTGACGTCGACGATGACGGTGTTCGAGACCTTCACGCCGGGACGGCCGATGCCGCCGGGTATCGATGTGCTGGTCCCGATGCTCAAGGAGGACTACGAGCGCCGGCACGCCCAGGTCGCGAAGGCGACGCAGTCCCTCTACACGACGATGCTGCCCAAGGGCATGGCGCTCGAGCTTGCCTTTGCAAAGGCGGGCGGCTTGCTCGTGGCCGGCACCGATCCCACGGGAGGCGGTGGCGTGATTCCGGGGTACTCCAACCAGCGCGCGGTGGAACTGCTGGTGGAAGGCGGGTTCACGCCGGTCGAGGCCATCAAGGTGGTGACGATGAACGGGGCGACCTACCTCGGCCGTGCCGATCGCGTGGGGTCGATCGCGGCAGGCAAGCAGGCGGACCTGCTGGTCATCAACGGCGACCCGTCGGCGCGCATTGCGGACATCCGGAACGTTGAGCTGGTGTTCCGCCAGGGCATCGGATACGACCCGGCGAAGCTCATCGGCTCCGTGCGGGGATTCGTTGGGCTCTGGTAGGCGGCGGACAGGCTGGCGGGCCGGCGGGCGGAAGACTCTGGTTGAACCCTTGATCTCGGAACCTGGAACCATGCGAAAGGCACTTACACTCCTGTTCCTGGCTGCACCGGCTGCGTTGACGGGGCAGGGCACGCCCGCGCAGTGTGCGCCGGATAACGCGGGCCTCAAGCTGCCGGCGGGGTTCTGTGCGCAGATCGTGGCCGACAGCATCGGCACGTTGCGGCACGCGACCTTTGCGCCGAATGGTGACCTGTACATCGCGGTGCGGAGCACCAACACGCAGCGCGGAGGCATCCTCGCCCTGCGGGATGCCGATGGCGACGGCGTCCTCGAGAAGGTGTCCCGTATCGGCACGCTCGCCGGGAGCGAGATCGTCTTTCACGACGGCTACCTGTACTTCGGCACCGATACGGCCATCGTGCGGTACAAGTGGAGCGCGGACATGGAGCGACCGATGGCTCCCGACACGGTCGTGATGGGAATGCGCGCCGAGCGTGGCCATCACGCGGCCAAGACGTTCGCGATCGGTCGCGACGGTTCGATCTACGTGAACATCGGCGCACCGTCCAACGCATGCGAAGAAAAGATGAACGTGCCGGGCACGAAGGGCCTGGATCCCTGCCCGCTCCTCGAGACCTCGGGCGGTATCTGGAAGTTCGACGGGAAGAAGCTGAGGCAATCCCAGGCCGATGGCGAGCGCTGGACGACAGGCATCCGCAACATCGTCGCGATCACGATGGATCCGTCCGGTCGCGTCCCGTACGGCACGCAACATGGTCGCGACCTGCTGGCCGGCAACTGGGGGAAGATCCACCCGATCTACACCGAGGCGAAGAGCGCCGAGAATCCCGCCGAGGAGATGTTCCGCCTCGACAAGGGTGCCGACTTCGGCTGGCCGTACTGCTACTACGACGTCGACCAGAAGACGAAGGTGCTCGCGCCGGAGTACGGCGGCGACGGCGTGAAGCAGGGCAAGTGCGCCAGCATCGGCCAGCCCGTCGCCGCGTACCCCGGGCACTGGGCGCCTAACGCGATGTTGTTCTACACGGCTTCGGCCTTCCCGGCGAAGTACCGCAACGGCGCATTCATCGCCTTCCACGGCTCGTGGAACCGCGCGCCGGGGCCGCAGGCCGGCTTCAACGTGGTCTTCCAGCCCTTTGCGAACGGGCGTCCGAGCGGCGCGTACGAGGTCTTCGCCGACGGCTTCCGCGGCGGTCCGACCGAGCAGCAGCGTCGCCCGACGGGACTCGTCGTCGCTCCCGACGGCTCGCTGATCGTGACGGATGACAAGGGCGGGCGGGTGTACCGGGTTCGATGGGTTGGGCGGTAGCGACGGAATGGACGAGAAGGACGAGATGGACGAGATGGGTACGACGCTGGGCTCCTGCCCCCGGCTTGTTGCCTGGTGGGGCAGGCGTCGCAGTGCCGACGTTGTCGCAAGGTGGTAACGACCTTGGGCTCCTGACCCCGGCGTGTGGCCCGCCGGGCAAGCTTCACACGAGCGACGAAAGTGTCGCGTCATCCCGGACAAGTGAGCGAGAGCGAGCGCAGATCCGGGACCCAGTGTCGTCGCTGGCAAGTCCGGCGCTCAAGCAGCACTTCACGTGAACCTCCTGTGATGAAGCGACGTCGTGTAATGGCCCTTGCCCTGGTCGGGCTCTTGAGCGCAGGAAACGCCCATGCCCAGGGCAAGACGCGGAACGTCGTGCTCATCGTGACCGACGGGCTGCGCTGGCAGGAGGTGTTCCGCGGCGCCGAACGGGCGCTCGTCAGCCGGAATGCCGGCGGCGTGCGCGATACGACGTTCACGCTCCGCACTTTCTGGCGTGCCGACGTCGACGCGCGGCGGCGCGCGCTCCTGCCGTTCTTCTGGGAGCGCATCGCGACCCAGGGCACGCTCTTCGGCAACCAGGACCAGGGGAGCGTGGCTGCGATCACCAACACCAGGCGGTTCTCCTACCCGGGCTACAACGAGATCTTCACCGGCGCGTTCGACCCGCGCATCGACAGCAACGACTACCCGCCAAACCCGAACGTGACGGTGTTCGAGTGGCTGGCACGAAAGCCGGCCTACAAGGGAAAAGTTGCCGCGATCGCCACGTGGGACGCCTTTCGCCGCATCTTCAACCGCGAGCGGGCCGGCTTCGACGTCATCGACTCGTGGGACGAGCCCTTCCGCGGCGCGATGGCCAGCACTCCGCGGGCCGCGATGATCAACGAATGGTATCGCACCTCGGTCCGTATGTGGGAAAACAACACGTTCGACGCCCCGATGCACGCCGCCACGAAGGAGTACATCCGGCAGAAGAAGCCTCGTGTGCTCTTCGTCGGGTATGGCGAGACCGACGAGTGGGCGCACGCCGGCATGTACGACATGGTGCTGCAATCGGCCCATCGCGTGGACGGGTTCATTCGCGACCTGTGGGACACGATGCAGGCGATGCCCGAGTATCGCGGCAGCACGACGTTCGTCATCACGACCGATCACGGCCGAGGGAGCGGCGCCACGACGTGGCGCGACCACGGTGAGGACGTGGACGGCGCCGAGAACATCTGGATCGCGGTGCTGGGTCCGGACACGCCCGCTGGCGGCGAGATGCGGACCACAGGTCGTGTCACGCAGTCACAGGTCGCGGCAACGCTGGCCGCCCTGCTCGGTGAGGACTATCTCACTGCCACCCCAGGAGCTGGTGCACCGTTGACATCGGTACTCCCACCCGCATCGCGCGCCGCCCGGCGTTGATCGGAACCGGCCGTCCCTGCACCAGCTGGCCTGCGGATTTCGCTGCTTAGTTCGCCCGGGTCTCATGCCCCGCTGTCACGTGAACCAGCGTTCGTGCGTCGCATCACAGCGGGGGTGCCCCCCCTGCCACAAGTTTGGCGTCCCTCCTGGACTACCCTCCACACAAGTTGTCACGATGTCTCTATACAACGCTCGTGCCGTTGCGCTTTTGTCATTGCTGGTAGCCACAGCCTGCACAGATGCGCCCACAGCCGTCCGCACGCCCGCCTTCCTGGCAGAGCCCGCCCTCGACGCGAGCTCGAGCGCGCCCTCGGTGAAGGATATCGCGTACGCGACGAAGTCAGCTGCGCAAAAGCTGGACGTCTACACGCCCACCGGCACCGGCCCTTTCCCCGTCGTGCTCTGGATACATGCCGGCGCGTGGCAGTCGGGGGACAAGAAACTGCCGATCACCGCGCATCAACTGCTCCTGCTTGCGTCCGGCTACGCCGTCGTGAGCGTCAACTACCGGCTGTCGGCCGAGGCAAAGTTCCCGGCACAGATCCATGACGTGAAGGCGGCGGTGCGCTGGGTGCGAGCCAATGCGGCGCTCTACAAGTTCGACCCGAATCGCGTGGGCGTCTGGGGGCATTCCGCTGGAGCGCACCTCGCCGCGCTGCTCGGGACCAGCCGAGGCGTCGCTGGACTTACGGACGTGTCGCTGGGCAATCCGACGCAATCCGAGGCCGTGAAGGCGGTCGTCGCGCAAGCAACCCCGGTCTACCTGCTCACCATGGACCAGCAGCTGGCGATCGATGGCTGCCCGAAGTACGGTGGCGTCGGGTTCAACGCCGCAAGTTCACCTGCCTCGCGCCTGCTCGGGGCGGCCCTGCCTACCATCCAGTCAAAAGTGGTACTCGCAAGTCCGCGGGCGCACGTGAACGCTGGAGACTCGAAGTTCCTGCTGCAGCACGGCACGGGCGACTGCACCATTCCCTGGCAGCAGGGTGACTTCCTCCATACCCGCCTGCGCGCGGTGCTCGGGACCTCGGCGTCGACGCTGGACCTGTTCCCCGGCGGGAAGCATGACGACATCAACTTCCGCTCGAGCGCCAACGTCGCGCGGATCGTCACCTTCCTCCGAAGCGCGCTATAGGGTCCAGCCCGCACGGTACCTGGGCATGAGCCACTCCGGTGGAATGCCCGTGGTCTTGACCATTCCCGTCTGAGGGTCCAGCTCGATGGTGCGGCCCGACCGCACGGCGAGGTTGCCGAGCACGATCATCTCGGTGAGCGGACCCGCGTGCCCGGAGAAGTTCGAACCGGGCTGCGTGCCGCTGCGGATCGCCGCAACGAACTCCTTGTAGACGCCCGGCGTGCGCTCGTACTTCTGCGGCACCGGATTCGCCACGAGGGCGGCGTGCTTGACCGGATCGCAGAGCTGTGGGTCGCCGCCGTAGGTGCCGGCGAGCAGCGAGCCCTTATCGCCGACCCAGAGCTGGCCGCCCTCGGGGTCGTTGGGCCAGGGGCGCGTCGTGCCCCACTCCTCGGGGCGTGGCGGGAAGAGCGAGCCATCGCGCCACGTCACCGTGACGGGAGGCCGCCCGTTGCGAGCCGGGAACTCGTACGTGATCCGCGATGAACGCGGCGCGGTCTCGGCGAAGAGCGCGGTTGACTCCGGGATCACGCGCGACGGATAACCCAGCTCGAGGATCCAGAAGGCCGCATCCATGAGGTGGCAGGCCATGTCACCCATCGCGCCCGTGCCGAAGTCCCAGTAGCCCCGCCAGTTGAACGGCGCATAGCTCGGGTGATACGGCCGCTCGGCGGCGGGGCCGAGCCAGAGGTTCCAGTCGAGCGTCGCGGGGACGTTGTGCATCTCCGTGGGACGATTGATTCCCTGCGGCCAGATCGGGCGATTGGTGAAGAACTCGACGCGCTGCACGGTTCCGATCACGCCGGACTCGATCCACTCGCGAAGCACGCGCGTCGTGTCCATCGCGTGGCCCTGATTGCCCATCTGTGTCACCTGCTTCGGCCGCCTGGCCGCTTCGGCCTTGAGGGCGCGCACTTCACCCACCGTGCGGGCCAGTGGCTTCTGGCAGTACACGTGCTTTCCCGCCTTCAGCGCCGCCATCGTGATGGCCGCATGCAGGTGGTCAGGCGTGGAGATGGCCACGGCATCGATGGTGCTCCCCTCCTTGGCCAGCATCTCGCGATAGTCCTTGTAGCGCTTCGCCTTGGGGTACTTCACGTAGGCGCGTTCGGCGGCCCGGTCATCGACGTCGCAGAGCGCGTAGATGTTCTCCACCGCCATCCCCTGCACGTCGTTGTAGCCCATGCCACCCACGCCGATGCACGCGATGTTGAGGGTGTCACTGGGTGCCCGATACCCTTTGCCAAGGACGTGCCGGGGGACGATGGTGAACGCGAAGGCACCGGCACCGGCCTTCGACAGGTCGGACACGAACTCGCGGCGGGACTTGGTCATGGTCGTTGGTGTGGGGCGTCGGGTCAGCGAGTGGCGGCTTCGGGAGTGCGTGCGGGCCGGAACAGGAGCAGGAAGACCACGAGCACGACGGCGGCCATCGCCGCGGGCTGCAGCCAGATGGTCTTCCAGTCGTGGATCACCGCGAGGCATTCACGCGCGGCGGCGGCCGCCTCGGTGCACGCGGCGTTCGGGGACGATGAGCGGTTGACCACGAACCCCGACACGAACGCGCCGATGAAGTATCCCACGCCGTTGGTGACGAAGTTGATGAAGCCCTGCGCGGCCGCGCGCGTCTTCTCGCCGGCCTTCTGGTCGGTGTAGATCTGGCCGCTCACGAAGAAGAAGTCGTAACACACGCCGTGCAGCAGGATACCGGCATAGATCATCCACATGCCGCTGCCGGCGTTGCCTGACGAGAAGAGCAGGTAGCGCAGGGCCCACGCGGCCATGCCGGTGAGCATGATCGCCTTGATGCCGAAGCGCTTGAGGAAGAAGGGCAGCAGCACCATGAAGCCGATCTCGGACCACTGGCCGAGGGTCTGGAGCAGCGCGGGCCGCGGGGCGTTGATCTCGCTGAGGAAGGGATTGGCGAACGAGTAGTAGAACTGCAGCGGGATGCAGAGCAGGAACGAGCCGAGGACGAAGATCGAGAAGTCACGGTCCTTGAGCAGGACCAGGGCGTCGAGGCCGAGGGCGTCGCGCACGGAGAACGGAGCCCCTGCGGCCTTGGGTGGCGTGTGTGGCAGCGTGAAGCTGAATGCGCCGAGTGCGAGGGACGCGACCGCGCCGAGGAGCATGGGCGTTGACTGCGCCTCTGCGTTCAGGAAGCCAACGATCGTGCCGGCCGCGATCCAGCCGATGGTGCCGAGCACGCGAATCAGCGGGAAGTCCTTGCCCGGATCCTTCACGTGGTGAAAAGAGATCGCGTTGGTGAGGCTCAGCGTCGGCATGTAGCAGAGCGCGTACAGGATCAGCATCGGATAGAACGACCCGAAGCTCTGCTGCGTCGACACGAGGTACAGCACGCCCGCGCCCACGATGTGCAGGATCGCGAGCAGCTTCTCCGACGCGAAGAAGCGGTCGGCGATCATGCCGACGAAGAACGGCGAGATGAGGGCAGCGATGGCGGTCGCGCCGTACGCCAGGCCGATCTGGCCATCCGAGAAGCGAAGGCCCTGGCCGAGGTACGTACCCATCGTGACGAACCAGCTCCCCCAGATGAAGTACTGGAGGAACATCATGATCGAGAGCCGCGTGCGGACCGACATGGGCTGGGGCTGGTTGCTGGTTTCTGACGGCTGGTGCTGCTGCTGGTTGCTGTGCTGGTACCGGGCGACCGGGTTAGCGGAGCGCGCGAACGCGCATGTTCCGGAACGCGACCCAGTCGCCGTGGTCCTGCAGGCCGAACTTGCCGGACTTGGCGCGCGCGTAGGTGGGCCACTCCACGAACTTCGAAGCTTTTACGCGGGCTTCCCAGTCGGGGGACCAGAGTTCGCACTCGATCATCTTCTTTCCGTTGAGCCAGTGCTCGATGTGGGCGCCACGTGCGACGATACGGGCGCTGTTCCACTCGCCGACGGGCTTCACCGCATCGCGTTGCGCCGGATACAGCGCGTAGTTGGCGCCGGCGACGGTCAGGTCGGTCTTGTTGTCGGGGTGTTCGATGTTGTCGAGGACCTGGTACTCGGCCGAATTTTCATAGATGCGCGCCGTGGCTTCACCAGCACGATAGAAGACGCCACTGTTTCCCTTCCGCTGCACCTTCCACTCGAACTCGAGCTCGAAATCACCAAACTCGTCGTTGTAGACGATGTCGCCACCCGCGGCGACGCGGGTGAGGGCGCCGTCTTCGATCTTCCAACCAGCGGGGAGCTCCTTCTTCTGGTAGCCGCGCCAACCCGTGGCCCTAGCGTCGATGAGGTTGCGCCAGGTGCCCGGGACTGCGCCGGATTGCGCCTCGGCAGCGGGGACGGTGGCCATGACCAGGAGGGGCAGGGCGAGGGCGGAGAGCGAGCGCATATGCATCTCGGAATGGGAGCGTACGGTGGCCAACGTAGGGCGGGCAGGAGCGGGGGGGAAGGACCGTACCGGCGGGGGTAGTGCGGTTTTCTGGTTCAAGCCGGGCGCAAACGATTGTGTACGCCGAAGGGGCACGTGTAATCATGTCTTTCGGGGGGGGCCCCCCGAAGTCGCTTCGGGTATCATTGGGCAACGACCTCGCCCATTCACATGACCCTGAACTTCCCTCGCGGCTCCGGTGCCTTCTCCCGCGCCGCCCTTGGCCTTCTGCTCGTCGCCTGCGCCACCAACCCGGTCACCGGGAAGCGCGAACTCTCACTCGTTTCGGAGTCCCAGGAAATCCAGATGGGGCTGCAGGCCGCCAAGGAAGCGGCCACACAAATGGGGGTCTACCCAGACTCCCAGCTCCAGCGGTACGTGAACGCGTTAGGCATGCCGATGGCAAAGGCCTCCGAACGCCCCGACCTGCCGTGGTCGTTCACCGTGATCGACGACCCCATGGTGAACGCCTTCGCCTTGCCCGGCGGCCCGCTCTTCGTGACGCGCGGGATCCTCGCGTACATGAATTCGGAGGCCGAGCTGGTCTCCGTCCTCGGACACGAGATTGGCCACGTCACCGCCAAGCACTCCGTGAGCCAGATGTCCAAGTCCCAGCTCGCACAGATCGGCCTCGTCGGCGCCATGATCGTGAAGCCCGAGCTGCAGCAATTCGGCAACCTCGGCAGCCAGGCGCTGGGGCTGATGTTCATGAAGTTCGGGCGGGACGATGAGACGGAGGCCGACGATCTTGGTTTCCGCTATATGACAAAGGCGTCGTACGACCCCGCGGAGATGACCGAGATGTTCCGCACGCTGGCGCGCACCAGCGCCGGGTCGGAAAGCACGCCGGAATGGCTGTCGACGCACCCCGATCCCGGCAATCGCGTCAACAAGACGCAGGAGCGCATCGCCGCATGGACGCGCCCGGCCGGGGCCCTCAAGGTGAATCGCGACGCGTTCCTGCAGCGCATCGATGGCTTGATCTTCGGGGAGGACCCGCGGCAGGGCTTCTTCCAGCAACAGGTGTTCTATCATCCGCAGCTCCGCTTCCGCTTCGACTTCCCGTCGGGGTGGCGGACGCAGAATGCACCGTCCCAGGTGGCCGGCGTCAGCACGGCGCAGGATGCGATCGTCGTACTGTCGAGCGCGGGGGCCACGGCGCCTGCCCAGGCGGCGTCGCAGTTCATGAGCCAGCAGGGCATTCAGTCCATTGGTTCGTCGAACAACAGCATCAACGGCATGCCGGCCACCGTCGCGCAGTTCCGTGCGCAGACCGAGCAGGCCGTGATTGCCGGGTACGCTGCGTTCATTCAGATGGATGGCGCCACCTACCAGATTCTTGCGTATACCGACCAATCACGGATCTCGTCGTACGACGGCGTGTTTCGTGGCGCCATCGGGTCGTTCCAGCGCGTGACGGACACGCGCGTCCTCAGCGTGAAGCCACAGCGCGTGCGGCTGG
Source organism: Gemmatimonadaceae bacterium (assembly GCA_014379705.1). GTDB lineage: Bacteria > Gemmatimonadota > Gemmatimonadetes > Gemmatimonadales > Gemmatimonadaceae > RBC101. The sequence continues at coordinate 12,176 of JACMLI010000618.1, read as the reverse complement.
TCAAGCTGCCGAGTGCGATGACACTGACGCAGTTCCAGCAGCAGTACCCTTCGGCAATCCCGCTCGAGCAGCTTGCCCTGATCAATGGCCTGGACTCCGCAACCTCGTCGATGCCGGCGGGATCCTGGGTGAAGCGCGTCGTGGCGGAGTGAGAACCGGAGTGGTGGGAAGAAGGGACTAGCGGACTAGCTGGACTAGCGAACTAGATGGACGAAGTAGGCTAGTGGACTGGTGACCGCCAGCTCCCTTCGGGGGTGCCGCCACTCGTCACGACTAGTCCGCTAGCCCACTGGTCAACCAGCCAACTAGTCCTCCCAACTTGACAGCGCGGCCACCGCCGATACACTCTACCCTCAACATTTGAGGGTACCATGGCCGCTGATACGCTCCAACTCCTCCAGGGCACGCTCGATGTGCTCGTCCTCAAGACCCTGACCTGGGGACCCAACCACGGGTACGGCGTCGCCCGTTGGATCCGCGACACCACCGATGACGCGCTCGCCATCGAGGACGGGGCACTCTACACCTCGCTCCACCGGCTCGAGCGACGGGGCATGGTGCAGAGCGAGTGGGGGGCGACCGAAGAGGGCCGGCGCGTGAAGCAGTACGCGATCACCGCGGACGGTCGACGCGCGATGCGGGCGCAGGCCGAGCAGTGGCAGCGCTACGTCTCCGCGGTCGCCAAGGTCCTTCAGCCCGCCTCCTGAGGACCCAACCATGCAACGCATCCCCGGACTCCGCCGCCTGTTTCGCCACGAGGACACGGTCGCGCGCGTGCGACGAGACGTCGATGAGGAGATCACCTTCCATCTCGACGCCGTCACTGCCGAACTCGTCGCCGGGGGCATGAGCGAGACCGACGCCCGCCGCGAGGCGGAGCGTCGCTTCGGCAACGTGGACCGGCATCGCACGAACCTTCGGGACGAGGGACGCGAGCGCGTGACAAGGGCCCGCTGGCGCCTTCGCGTCGAGGACTTCGTCGGCGACCTGCGATATGCGGCGCGTGGTCTCGTGCGCGAACCCCTGTTCGCAGTTGGCGCGATCCTCACGCTCGGCATCGGCATTGCCGCAAACGCGACGATGTTCGGGGTCATTGACCGGTTGCTCCTGCGCCCACCGCCACACGTACGCGACACGCCCGACATGTCGCTGGTGTACCTGCAACGGCCCGACGAACTGTCGCGGATCCATACGCAGACGAGCACCTCGTGGCCGGACTTCGCGACGTTGCGCGACAGTTCCGGCGTCGTGGCCAGCGCCGCGGCGTTCTGGCTGATCGACGGATCGCTCGAAGGCGGCGCGGATGCGCAGAGGGTGCGCGTGGGTCTCGCGACGGGAAACTTCTTCACAACGTTAGGCGCGCAGGCGGCGCGCGGCCGCTGGTTCGGTCCCGCCGAGGACGATCCGACCGTGACCGAGCCGCCGGTGGTGATCTCCGACGGGCTCTGGCGCACCCACTACGCGTCGGACGCCGCCATCATCGGACGCACGATCCACCTGAACCGGCGCACCTTCACCGTGGTCGGCATCGCGCCGCCCGGCTTCCACGGCCCGCAGCTGCGACGCGTGGACCTCTGGGTGCCCATGCGCGCAACGGCGGGTGAGTTCATGGCCACCGATTGGGAGACGTCGCGTGATTGGTACTGGTTGCGCATGGTGGTGCGACGGAAGGCCGAGGTTCCGCCGGCGCTGGCGAACGAGCGGGCCACACTCGCGCACCAGCTGGCCAACCGCAATGCAAAGAAGAGCGACTCACTGTCGCGCATCGTCTTCGCCTCGGTCGTACCGGGGCGCGGTGCAGGCACGACCGCCGCTCCCGGCGTGACGCAGATGGGTCAGTCGGGCATGTCGACCCAGGGACGCATCGCCGCGTGGCTCGCCGGTGTGGCGGGCGTGGTGTTGCTCATCGTGTGCGCCAACCTCGCCAACCTCCTGCTCTCACGCGCCAGCAAGCGCCGCCGCGAGATCGCCGTGCGTCTCGCCATGGGCGTGCGACGCGGACGACTCGTGAGGCAGCTGCTCGGTGAAACGCTTCTCCTCGCGCTGGCCGGCGGCACGCTTGGCCTGCTGCTCGCATGGTGGGGCACGATGCTGATGCGTCGTGTCTTCCTCTCCGAGCTCGCCTGGGAGACGCCCGCCATCGACGCTCGCGTGGCGCTCTTCACGCTCGGGGCGTCGCTGCTCACCGTGCTGGTGGCGGGCCTCGCTCCTGCGCTGCTGGCGAGCCGGCTCGACCTCACGAGCGCGCTCAAGAGCGCGACGCGCGATGGCGGCCATCGGCGCACGAAGCTGCAACGCACCCTGCTTGTGGCCCAGGCGGCGCTCTCCGTCGTCCTGCTCGTCGGCGCGGGCCTGTTCGTGCGGTCGCTGCGCAACGTCGCATCGTTGCGGATGGGATACGACACGGAGAACGTGATCGTGGCCGGCATCGACGTGTCGAAGATCGCCGCGGAGCCGGGGGCGTTCAAGCAGTTCTGGCAGGATGCCGCCGAGCGCATGCGCGGCATTCCCGGTGTAGCGTCGGTGTCGCTTGCCGTCACGACACCCTTCGAGACGAGCTGGTCGGCCGACTTCTTCATCCCCGGACGTGACTCGCTCCCCGAGCTGCGGGGCGACGGGCCATACATCAACGTGGTGAGCCCCGAGTTCCTCGCGACGATGGGAACGCGCGTGACCCGTGGCCGCGGATTCCTTCCCACCGACGTCAAGGGCGCGGAACCGGTGGCGGTGATCAATGAGGAGATGGCGGCGCGCCTCTGGCCGACGGAGAGCCCGCTCGGTCGATGCATCAAGGTCGGCAGCGACACGTTGCCGTGCACGACCATCGTGGGCGTCATGGAGAACACGTATCGCGACGACATCAAGGAGACGACGTCGCCGCAATACCTCCTCACGCTCGACCAGGCCACGTTCTTCGAGGGGCGGTGGCGCACGCTATTCGTCCGTGCGGCGGGGGATCCGGCGATGGTGGCCGCGCAGGTGCGCGAACAGTTGCAGACGCTGCGTCCCGACCTGCCATATGCCAGCGTGCGTACGATGGAAGCCGTGATCGCGCCACAGCTCGAGCCGTGGAAGCTGGGCGCGACGATGTTCGGGTTGTTCGGCGGGATCGCCCTCGTGGTCGCGGCGATCGGCCTCTACGCCGTCGTGGCCTACGACGTGTCCCAGCGTTGGCACGAACTCGGCGTACGATCCGCGTTAGGCGCCCGTCCGCGCCACATCCTCGGCTTGATCGTCGGCGACGGCGTGCGTCACGCGCTGCTCGGCCTGGCCGTGGGTGCCGCAATCACGTGGTGGATTGCACCCCGCGCCGCGGACATGCTCTTCGGCATCGCCCCGCGCGACCCGGTGACGTTCGGGGTCGTGGCCGGGGTGTTGCTCACCGCCGCGACGATCGCGTGCCTCATGCCGGCGCGTCGGGCGTCGCGCGTGGCACCCGCCGAGGTGCTGCGCTCCGACTGATCGCGGTCAGCCCTCGCAGTCGAACAGGGAACGCTGCGCCACGGCCGCAGCGTTCTCCATTTCCAGCATGCGCCGCTTGGTGTCGACGCCACCCGGCGCCGAGAAGCCGCCCATGCGACCACCGGCCGCGAGCACGCGATGGCAGGGCACGACGATCGGAAACGGATTGCCACCTAACGCCTGCCCGACCTCTCGCGCGAGCAGCGGGTTGCCGAGCCGCGAGGCAATCTCGCCATACGTGCTCGTCGCGCCGGGTGAGATGGCCCGGGCGAGCGCGTAGACCCGGCGATGAAACGCCGGCACGCCCGTCATGTCGAGCCCGACGTGCGCCAGGTCATCTGAGCCACCGGCGAGGAGTGCGACGATGCCGGCCATGGCGTCCTGCAGCGTAGCCGGCACCGCGTGTTCGGCCGCGTCCGGAAAGCGACGCGCGAGCCGGCGGAGCGTGTGGAACGCGTCGCCTTCCGGGAGCTGCACGCCGACCACCCCTGCGTCCCCCCACGCAAAGGCGCAGGGGCCCAGGGCCGTGTCGAACACGGCCATGCCTGTGGCGGAGGGACGTGGGTCGCGAATCACGCGTGCCGGGTCATCGTGAGGCTGGTGGGACGATGCCGTTGAGTCGGCAGTAGAGCACCAGCTGGCCGTAGTGCTCCCCGTTGTGCTCGATGAACGAGACGACCGTGTCGGCCGCGGCGGCATCGGTGCTGCCGTTCATGCGCGTGAGCTGCTTCGCGACGCCCTGGAACGATCGCTCGACGGCATCGATCACGCGAGCCTTGGTGGGAGCGGCGGAGCGGGGGATCTCGTTTGCGCCGCCGTCGGGGTTTTCCTGCTTCAGCGCCTTCGCCGTGTACTCGTTCCAGAACGCCACGTGCCGAAGTTGCTCGGCAAAGGTACGGCTCCCCTGAGCCGGGGCCACATCGTACTTGTCCTCGGGAAATTCACGGGCGAGCAGGACGATCTTGTCGCCGATCTCGGTCCATCGAGCCTGCAGTTGTTCGTGCATGGTGGTCTCACTCCGTCCGGGTGGTGTGTGGTCGCTCCTGCGCAGGCAGGAGCCCAGCGTCGTTGCTGCGTGTGCCTAACGTCACGCGGAGTGTACGCCGGACGGACGGATGATCGCTTGCGGTTTCCTGCTCGAATCAATGGCGCCGCTCACGCCCAGCGCGGCAGGGCGAGTGCGCGTCGGCGAGACAGTCGCGCCTGCGACGGGACCACGCCGAAGCGCTCGCGGAATACCGTGATGAAATGGCTGAGCGACGCGAACCCGACATCGTAGCAGACGTTGGAGACGCTCCCCCCGTCGTGGAGCATCCGCGCCGCATGCCGGAGTCGCACCGTCATCAGGTAGCGATGCGGGGGCACGCCGACGAGCTCGCGAAAGACGCGCGCGAAGTGGAAGGGACTCATGTGCGCGACCGCCGCCAGCTCGCGCAACGAGAGTGGTTGTGCAAACGAGACGTCGATCAGCTCGACGGCGCGATCGACCTGGCGCACGAGGTCCGCGGTGTGCGACGGGCGTCGCCGACGGGCCGCGGGCGCGTCGAACGACTCGACAAGGGAACCGGCCAGCAACTCGAGCCGCATCTCCTGGCCGGGCTCGCACGTCGTGAGCCGGTGACGGATGAACGAGCGGCGCGCGTTCACCTCGGCGTGCGGCGGCGCCAGTTCCGGAACTCCCGCCGTGCGCAGCTCCTCCCACGCGTCCTCGGAGAAGGAGATCGAGAGGCAGCGATCGGTGGGGTGCTCCTCGTCATGGCGCACCGAAAACGTCATCCCCGGGGTCGTGAGGAACATCGTTCCCGGTCCCAGGACCCAACGCTCCCCTCCCATCGTCACGTCGAACGTGCCCTCTTCGACGAAGGACATTGCGTGGTGCGACGTCTCTTCGACCTCCGGGTCCGCGTGCGTGACGCCCGGCGGATGGTCGAACTCAGACAGCGTAACGGCCGGGGTCGAGAGGAGGCGCGCGTAGCGGTTCATGACTGGTGCCTGGGACGGTGCTGCAACCGAAGACTGACAGGGTGGGACGAACGAGGCAACCCGGAAACGGGATGGAAATGGGGGGGACAACTACAGGTTCCCCCGGTTACTCTGAACGACATTGGGCTCTGGCCTCTGCCAGAGCGACGGAAAGGACGCACCTGAAACTACATATGCACCGTCGCCAGTTTCTCGCCGACAGCGCCGTCACCCTCGCCGGGCTCGCCGCTGCCGCCCCCGCCATGGCACAGACAAACGCCGCCTTGCTGACCAGCCCGATCCCGTCGACCGGTGAGCGCATCCCGCGCATCGGGCTCGGGACGTGGCAGGTCTTCGACGTGGGAAGTGACGCCACGCGAAGGGCCGGGCTCGCCGAGACGCTGCGCGTGTTCACGCAGGGGGGCGGACGCGTGGTGGACAGCTCCCCGATGTACGGCTCCTCCGAGAGCGTGCTCGGCGACCTGGCGCGCGACGCCAGGCTGCACGACAGCCTGTGGATGGCGACGAAGGTGTGGACCAGCGGCGAGGCGGCGGGGGTGCGGCAGATGGAGACGTCCCTGGCGCGCTTGCGCACCGAGCGCCTGCAGCTGATGCAGGTGCACAATCTCCTGGACTGGCAGGTGCACCTGCGGACGCTGCGCGAGTGGAAGGAGCGGGGGCGCGTGAAGTACATCGGGGTCACGCACTACCAGCAGGGGGCGTTCGACGACGTGGAGCGCGTGCTCAGGGCGGAGCGACTGGACTTCGTGCAGCTCAACCTGTCGCTCGACGAACCCGAGGCGGCGCAGCGCATGCTCTCGTTGTGCGCGGAGCGCGGCGTGGCGTTCCTCGCCAATCGGCCCTTCGGTGGTGGTGGCGCGCTGTCGCGCGTGCGCTCGACCCCGCTCCCGGCGTGGGCGTCGGAATTCGGGATCGCGTCGTGGGCGCAGTACCTGCTCAAGTGGGTGCTCGCCCACGAGCCGGTGACGTGCGCGATCCCCGGCACGAGCAACCCACGGCACATGGCAGACAACCTCGGCGCGGCACGGGGTGCCCCGCTCGATGCGCGGGCGCGTGACCGTCTCGCAGCGCACTGGCGGTCCTTGTAGCGCACGCGCCGACCGCACCTTTCTCTGTCATCCCGGACAAGCGAGCGTGAGCGAGCGCGGATCCGGGACCCAGTGTCGTTCGGTCCTATTGTGGAGCGCCCAGAAAGAGAAGCAGCCCGCCGCTACTGACGGCGGTTGCGGTCCCGGCCCGGCGGCGCGTTGAGGCGCGTCTTCGTCCAGATCACGATCGCCGCGCACGAGGTCGACCCCGCCATCTGAAACTGCGACGGCGTCGACGAGCCGTTGTAGACCTCGATGGCCCCGATTTCCCACGGGGGCACGAGGCGATCGACGTCGCCCGGGAAGACGGCCTCCCACACCGCGCCGTCCACGAAGTAGCGCACGCACCCGCCTAACGCGTTGCGGGAACTCTCCACCACGTAGTCGTTGCCCGAGGGTACGACGCGGAGGCCGGGGATGGTGCGGAAGACGTCGGTGAGCAGGTTCGGCGCGCGCTTCGCGATGTCGTCGCCGGCGAGGTAGTGCCCGAAGCCGGACTTCTTGCGCTGGTTGTACCCGACCTTGTCGAGCCCTGCGTCGGCCGTCGCCTCGACCTTCACCGTGGCAAGCACGGTCGCCGCGCGTGACATCGTCAGCGTCACGTCGGCGACCTGACGCGTGGACAGTTCCACCGACTGCTCGATCGGCGCGAGGCCGATCTGCCTGACGACGACCGACTGCGTGCCCGAGGGGAGCGAGTCGATGCGGAACACGCCCCCTTCTCCGGTGAGCGTCATCCCTGCGGTGCCGAGCACGTCGACGCGCGCACCGACGATGGGTGCGCCAGCGGCATTCACGACCCTGCCGGTGAGCTTCGCCGCGCCCTTCGACAGCGTGGCCGCGGAGTACGACTTGCCAACGGCAGTCTCCTTCATGCGCGCCTTTGCGCTGTCGCCACTGCTCACCGCGACCGTGTTGGCGTTGCCGATCTTGAGCCCCTGCACGATCAGGGCGTCACCCTCGAATTTCACCCGCACTTCCGAGGTGGTGATGCCCTTGTGGTCTGCCTGCAGCGTGCCCTCGAACTGGTTGGGAAGCCCGCAGATGCGATAGACGCCGTCCTCGCCGGCAAGGGCGTCACGGCGACGCGCGACCTTTCGCAGCCCGGCGTTGAGTGACATCTCCTCCCAGACCACGGAGACGCGTCCCCCCTTCACCGGTTCCTCGGTGTCGGCGTCGAGCAGGCGGCCGATGATCGCCGACGGTCCGAGCGCGCGTCGTGCCGCCGGGCAGGAGAGTGCGACGAGGGTGGTGCTCGACGGGATGGTGAGCGAAACGCTCTCCACGGTGCCGTCCTTGAGTTCGATCTCGTTGGTGACCATCGCCATGCCGAGTGAATCGAGCATGACGTGATCGACGCGAACCTTGTATGTCCCCGGCGGAATGCTGTCGACGCGGAAGACGCCCTTGTCCGTGGTGACGGCCAGGCGGGTGGTGCCCTCGACCATCACGTTGGCACCAGAGAGCGGGGCCATGTGCACCGAATCGAAGACCGTACCGAAGAGAATTGCGGCGGGCGCTTTCGGCATGGGCGCCGGTTCCTTTGGCGCGCTGGCCACCGAGTCGGCTCTCCTGGTTGTGTCGGGCTTCGCGGGCACAGGGCGCGGCGGCTGCCGTCGCGGCGGTTGCTGGGCGGCGACGGCGCTGCTCAACGAGAGCGCCAGGACAAGCGATGCAACGAGGTGGCGGCTATCGGGGGGGAGGCGCATGCGACGCAACGGGAAGGAGCCAAAGACCTTGCGGTCCCTGAAGATAGGCCCGGGCTCCATCAGGCGCACGGGGCCGCGAGGAAGGCGCCGCGAACCCGACGGCCCAAGGGCGACGAATCGGGATGGTACTGCGCGCCCCCCCGCACGTTCCACGAACGCCCGAAGTGGGTCAAACTCGACTACCCCGAAGTCGAGTCTGACCCCATTCCCATGGGCCCTAGCGCTCTTCGAATGGGGACGAGGTGATCCCCGATCCGCTCGTCCTCTCGACCTTGAGACGCTGCCGTAAAGTCTTGCCATTGGCCACGATACTGACCAGGTACTCCCCCGGGCCCATCGTCGGGGCCTGCGGCCGCCCGGAGAGCGCCTGGAACAGGTTCTGGCCCGGGGGTGCGATGGCCTGCATGACCTGGAAGGCGACCGACGGGTCGGAGATGTTTGGCGCCGCGGCCGCCCCTCCCGCGCCAGCCGCGGCCGCGGGCCGCAGTGTGACCTGTTCGCCCGGGCGGGGATTGAAGCGATCGCCGCCGAACGCCGGGGTCGGTGACCCGCCGCCACCGCCACCGCCGCCGAACGCCGCCATCATCTGCCCCATGTCACCCACCTCCAGCATCCGGCGGAAGTTGCGCACCGCCAGCGAGTCCATGCCCGACTTCTCCAGGGAGTCGAACACGAAGGCGCGACGGTTGGCCCCGATGATGGAGTCGCGCTTCTGGGACGGACTGAGCGGCGCGGGCGCTGGCGTCTTGCCGCGGAAATCCCAGACCACCTTGTGCACGCCGGGCCCCGACGGGCCGGTGAGTGTCCGCACCGTATCGCCCAGGACGTCCTGAATCACGATGCGCGTCGACGTGTTGCCCCGCGTCGTCAGCCGATAAGTGATCTCGGCGCCGTAGGTCGGAACCGGCTGCGCGTACCAGAGGTGTCCATACGACGCACCCCCTGGCCCCTGCCCCTCAATGGGCGGCTCCCCCCACTGGAACGCGGTGCGTGGCGTGAAGAGGTGCGTATCGTTCGCCGCGATCGTCGCATTGAGCTGCTGCAACGGGAGTATGTCGACGATCCAGATGCCGCGTCCATGCGTGGCGGCGATGAGCTCGCGATCGCGCGGGTGGATCTTGAGGTCGTTCACCGGGACGGTCGGCAACCCCGTCATGAACTTCGTCCACGAACGCCCGCCGTTGGCCGACGCAAACACCCCCACATCCGTCCCGACGAACAACAGGTCCTTGTTGACGGGGTCCTGCTTGATCACGTGCACGAAGTCGGGCCCGCCCGTCGGCAGGTTTGCCGCGATCGACGCAAAGGTCTTTCCGTGGTCCGACGTCTTGTAGACATACGGTGCAAAGTCCCCGACGCGATGGTTGTCGAACGTGACGAACCACGTGGACGAGTCGTGCGGGGAAGGCTCGATCTCGCTCACGTACGCGTTAGGCGGCAGGCCGGGGAAGTTCCTCGAGTGCTCCTCCCAGGCGCCGCCATCGTTCCGGGTGCTCCACACGCGACCGTCGTCGGTGCCCGCATACAAGAGCCCGGAACGCAGCGGCGACTCAGCGATGGAAACGATCGTACCGTAGGTCTCGGCGCCCGTTGCGTCCCCCGTGATGCCGCCCGTCGTGCGCGTCGACACCCGGATCTTCATCGTGTCGGCGTAGCTCAGCTCCGGCGAGATCGCGAACATCTCGTCGCCACGCTTCGTCGACTTCAGGACGCGATTGCTCCCCATGTACAGCGTTCGGTTGCTGTGCGGGGAGATGATGAACGGCGTGTTCCAGTTCCAGCGCAGGTCGAGCGCTGCAGAATCCGCACGCTGCCGCAAGCGCAGCTCGGCGATGCGCTTTTTGGTGGCCGACGTCTCGGGCCGGGTGGTGTCGCCGCGTGCGACGATCACCGAGTCCTCCCACGCCGACCAGGTCGTCCGCCAGTTCGGCTTGGCGAGGGCCACGCGCTCGCCGGTGAGCATGTCTGTGCGCCCGATGTTGCCCCCCTGCGATTCCGAGTAGACGATGTGCGCGTCCACCGGGTCCTGCTGCGTGACGAAGCCGTCACCGCCGCCGACCACGGCCCACATCGCGTTCGTGATCACGCCAGACTTCCGCCGCGAAGGCCCACACCACGATCCATTGTCCTGCAGGCCGGCACAGACGCGGTAGGGCACCTGCATGTCGAACGACACGTTGTATGGCTGCGCCAGCACGAACGCATTGGTGAAGACGTACGACCCACCCTGGTCGAAGCTGACGGCAGGGCCGCCATCGTTGCCGACGATCATGCGCTCGGGGTCCACCGGGTCGATCCACATGCCGTGATGGTCGACATGAACGCCGACGGTGGCGTTCATCGCCGTCTTCCCTCCGTCGTTGGAGACCTTCACCGGCGTCGAGGACCAGTACACGCGATCGGGTCTCTTCGGGTGCACGCGGACCTGCGAGTAGTAGAAGGGACGCGAGTTCTCGGTGTTGGTGCGCGTCCACGTGACGCCACCATCCTCCGACCGATACAGCCCGGAAGGGCGCGTCTGCGCCGCCTTCTTCTGGGCGTTCTTGGGCTGCGGATTCGGCACCGTGTCCGCCTCGACCATCGAATACATCACCTTCGGGTTCGACGCGGCGATGGCGATGCTGATGCGTCCCTTGGGACCCGCGGGAAAGCCGCCGCCCTTCACTTCCGTCCACGTCCTGCCGGCATCGGTCGACTTCCAGAGCGCCGAGCCGGGGCCGCCGGATTGCAGGAAGTACGGGCCGCGGACGCGTTCCCAGCTCGCGGCCCACACCACGTCGGGGTTCGACGGGTCGAGGGCGACGTCGACCGCGCCGGCCTTGTCGGAGACGAACTTCACCAGCTCCCACGTTGTGCCACCATCGGTCGTCTTGTAGAGCCCGCGCTCCTTGTTGGCGTTCCAGATGGCGCCTAACGCGGCGACGTACACGATGTCCGGGTTTGTGGGGTGCACCACGATCCGCCCGACCGTCTGCGTGCGTTCGAGCCCCATCACCTTCCAGGTCAGCCCGCCGTCGGTCGACTTGTAGACCCCGCCCCCGGGCGAGATCGAGTTGCGGGAGTTGGGCTCGCCAGTCCCGGCCCATACCTGCATCGTGTCGCTGGGCGCGATCGCAATGTCCCCCATCGATATCACGCGCTCGCGGTCGAACACGGGGCGCCACGTCACGCCGTTGTTCGTGCTCTTCCAGATGCCACCCGCCGCCGCTGCAACGAAGAAGGTCTTGGACGGCGACGGAATTCCTTCGACGTCGGCCACGCGACCGCTCATGTTGGCTGGCCCCACGTTGCGCCACTTGAGCGCGCTGACGGCGAGACTGTCCCCCTCATAGCCGATCCCCTGGGCGCCAAGCGTGGGAACAATGGCCATGAGCAACGCGAGGGACGCGCCGAGCCGGCGGTGAGCAGGACGGGACATGGGCAATGAGGCGATGGGAAGCGGCGACGACTTCGCAGGACAGCCGCATTCTATAGGATCAGCTGTGCCTCACGCGAGACAGCCGGCCCACCACCAGACCAGTCAGTTCGCCTGGTGTCCGGTCGCCGCGAGCAGGGGGAAGCCGAGCCGTCGAGCGCGTTCCCCCGCCTCGAGCAACGTACGCTCCGCGGAGCGCAGTCCTGCGCGCCGCAGCTCGGGCGCACACTCCGCGACGAGCCACACGCTGCCATATGCGTCGAGCGCATCGAGCCGATGCACCGCGCGTACGAACAGGTCGTTCGCGACGCTGGGATGCCCCTTGGCGAGCGCCATGCGAACGGCGAACGCGTCGACGAGCTCACGACCGGGGAACCACCACTCCGGCCTCGCATCGGCGACGATTTCCGTGGCGCGAACCCATCGGACCTGGGTGCCGTCCGACGCGGGGCCGCCATTGCTCACCGCCGCACCGGAGGTCGCCGCGAGCTCCATCCACGTGAGGTCGAGCTCGCGGGC
>JACMLI010000617.1 GCA_014379705.1 Gemmatimonadaceae bacterium | reverse complement strand
CCGACCGGGCCTTCGCGAGTGCGCGCCTAACGAACGCCACGCGCGACAGCATTGCCGCGCGCGAGCGGGATCGGGTGCAACTCGCCCCGATCCCGGTGCTCCTCATGGCGGCGGCGGTGGTGGCGGCCTTCCTGGCGTTCTCCATTGCGATCACCGACGAGATGCGCAGCCCGCGCGTGGCCGACATCGCCGAGGCCGAACGCCTCTCGGGCATGCGCGTCCTCACAATGGCGGGTCGGCGCGAGGTCCCCACCGAGCGCGCCAGGCGGGCTGCGGATCGTTCGATTGCGCCACTCCTCGATCCCACGTCCGACGAGTATCGGATCCTCGCCTGGCACCTGACGTCCCTGTGGCCGCGGGAAGGGATCGTGACGGTGACCGGCGACGACCCGGTGGTCGCCGCGGTGGTCGGGGCAAACCTCGCCGCCGTGCTCGCAGTCGACGCCCGAGCTACGTTGCTCGTCGACACGGACTTTGCCACAGGCCCGGTGCGTGGCGTCCTCGAGCTTCCGGACTCTCCGGGGCTCGCCGCCGTCGTCGAGAACAAGCGAAGGTGGACGGAATCGCTCCTCACGGTCTCCGTGGGACGGAGTCGCTCCATGGCCGTGCTGCCCAGCGGACGGCGCGATCGCCCATTGGGTCCCGCCGAAGGCCAGGCCCTCGTGAACGACATCCTGCGAGCCGCGCGACGCCACGACGCCACGGTCGTGATTGCACCTGCGACGCAGGTCCTGAAGGTACGCGCCGGGGATGACGTCATCATCTGCGCGGTGCAGGGGGCCACGCGCCTCGCGACGCTGGGCCGTGCCGTCGCCTCGCTCATCGATGCCGGCGCTCGTGTGCGGGGCGTCGTGCTCTGGCAGGGCCGCGTGCCCGGCAAGGCGCGCGTCGCGTAGCCGTTTGCCGCCGCCTCGACTCGCGGCATATGTTGTGACTCCCCTCTCTACGGCCCGTCGTGCCCGGATACTCCGATCGCATCAACCACGCCCTGGCATTCGCGGCCAAGCATCATGACCAACAGGTTCGCCGGGGCATCCGAGCACCCTACCTGACGCAGCCGGCCAATGTCGCGATCATCCTCACGCGCTACGGCCAGGACGAGTCCACGGTCATCGCCGGGATCCTGCACGACGTGGTGGACGACTGGGCTCGGGACGGCTACTCGCGTGAAGTGCTCCAGCAGCGGCTCTCGGACAAGTTCGGGGAGGGGGTGCTCGGCACCCTGCTCAGTGTCACGCATCGCAAGGCCGATGACGAGGGCGTAGAGCTCAACCCCGAGGAACGACGCAACGACCTCATCACGCGCATGGCCAAGGGCACCCCGGCGTCGTGGTGGGTGTGCACCGCTGACAAGTTGCATGCGGCCGCCTCCCTCGTGACCGATGTGCGCCGCACGGTGGAGCCGGCGTCCGTCTGGAACCGGCTCAGCGGGGGCCGCGAGGCGACAGTGCGCTGGCACCGGCGGGTGCACGACCGCCTCGCGTCTTTAGGCTTCGACGCCCCCATCATGGCCGAGTTCGAGCAGGTGGTCCGGGAGCTGGAGTCGCTGCCCGCCTGATCGCCCGTCAGCTCCCGTAGCGGGTCGCAACGTAGGTCTCGAGGATCTCCAGGAACTCCGGCACGATGCGGTCCCCCTTGAGCGTCGTGCGTAACGCGCCATCCACGTACACCGGCGCCTTGGGCTCCTCGAACGTGCCGGGAAGCGAGATCCCGATGTTGGCGTGCTTGGACTCGCCCGGGCCGTTCACCACGCACCCCATGACGGCGACCTTGAGCTCCTCCACGCCGGCATACCGCCCGCGCCACACCGGCATCTGCTCCCGCAGGTAGGTCTGGATGTCCTCGGCCATGTGCTGGAAAAAGGTGCTCGTCGTGCGCCCGCACCCCGGGCACGCTGTCACCTGCGGCGCGAACGAGCGCAGGCCTAACGACTGGAGCACTTGCTGCGCCACGTACACTTCCTCGGTGCGATCGCCCCCCGGTCGCGGCGTCAGTGACACGCGAATCGTGTCGCCGATGCCCTCGGCAAGCAGGATCGAGAGGCCCGCGGTGCTTGCGATGATGCCTTTCGATCCCAGCCCCGCTTCCGTCAGCCCGAGGTGCAGCGGGTAGTCGCAGCGCGAGCCCAGGCGGCGGTACACCTCCACAAGGTCCTGCACCTGCGAGACCTTGGCCGAGATGATGATGCGGTCGTGGCCGAGCCCCGCGTCCTCCGCGAGCGCCGCAGAGCGGAGCGCGCTCTCGAGCATCGCCTCGATGTACACGTCCTTCGCGCCGCGGGGCTCGGGCTGTCGGGCATTCTCGTCCATCATCTGCGTCAGCAGGTCCTGGTCGAGCGATCCCCAGTTCACGCCAATGCGCACCGGCTTGCCGTGCGCCGCCGCCACCTCGACGATGGTCCTGAAATTTTCGTCCCGCCGCTTGCTCCCCACGTTCCCGGGATTGATCCGGTACTTGTCGAGGGCCTTCGCGCACTCCGGGTACTTCGTCAGCAAAAGGTGGCCGTTGTAGTGGAAGTCCCCAACGATGGGGGCATCCACGCCAAGGTCCGCGAGCCGGAGGGCGAGTTCCGGCACCGCCTGCGCCGCCTCGTCGTTGTTCACGGTCACGCGCACGAGCTGCGACCCGGCGGCCGCCAGGGCCCGGACCTGCTCGGCAGTCGCCGCGTGATCGGCGGTATCGGTGTTGGTCATCGACTGCACGACGACCGGCTGGCTCGATCCAACCTTGACCCCACCCACTGCGACCGTCACCGTACTACGACGACCCTGGAACGTCACTTCGCTTTCCCTCGCTGCTGGTCTGTCAAAAGTAGCAGCCCCTCCCCCCGATTATGGCCCGAGATCCTGAGATCCCAGAGCGCGAGCTCAACACCGAAGACGTGGCTGCCATTGCGCCACCCCCCAAGCGGGGTGTGGCCCGACGACATTGGGGAAAGCTCACCCTCCTCATCCTGTTCGGGGCTCCCACGCTGGCCCTCACTATCTGGTCGTACGCCGCGCTGAGCTTCAGTTATTCGAAGGGAAATCGTGTTGGCAATGTCATGAAATTTTCACGGAAGGGGTGGGTCTGTAAGACCTGGGAGGGCGAGCTACAGGTCTCGAGCATCCCAGGAAGCGCGCCGGTGGTTTTTCCGTTCACGGTCCGCAACGACAGCGTCGCCACCGCGATCCAGGGGGCGATGGGTCGACAGGTGGAATTGACCTACGACGAACACAAGGGCGTCATCCTCTCCTGCTTCGGCGAGACCCAGCACTACGTCGTTGGCGTGAAGGCACTGCCCAAGTAGGGCGGCGGCGCGCCACGGGGTGGTCTGGCGGTATGGCGGAAAACCCGCATTGTTGTGGTCGCCTGGGGCTCGTATATTCGCGCCGCTCAGCGACCCGCCATGACGGGGGGCGTCGCGGTTCCACGGCGGATAGATCCCGCGACGAGCATTCAGCAATCCGCAGAACAGCTTTTGTCAGGGCTCGGCGCATGGCGCTCCTTGACGCAAGCATCATTTCCAAGGAGCAGACGGCATGCGTACGACCGGCAAGGTGAAGTGGTTCAACGATGCGAAGGGCTTTGGCTTCATCACTCCCGACGACGGGACCAAGGACTGCTTCGTTCACTACAGCGCGATCCAGGGTTCGGGCTTCAAGACGCTCGCCGAAGGCGACGCCGTGGAGTTCGAGATCGTCCAGGGTGAGAAGGGCCCGGCTGCCGAAGGCGTCACGCGCGCCGGTGCCTAAGGCTCTCGCGGCACCCGCCGCTCGGAATGGGGGTCCCCTCACCGGGACCCCCGTTCTGTTTCAGGTCAACACATCGATCGGTCGTGGCGTTCACAGTGGACGCCCGACACCCTGTCATCGGCGCGTGCCTCGGGCGCATCTTCGCTCCTCCCTGACCCTCGGTCTCATGATCGGTTCCCGCACACTCCTCGCCCTCGCCGTTTCCGCGGTGCTGTCGGCCAGCGCCCTGGCCCAGCAGCAGCAGGCAACGCCGCCCGCCCAGGGCCAGCAAGGACAGCCGCCCGTGCGGCGCGGCGCGCGCCCCTACGCCCAGGTCATCACCGACAAGGCGGTCAGCGACGCCGGAGGCATTACCACGCACCGCGTCGATGACCGATGGTTCGTCGAGGTGCCGGATTCCCTCGTCCGACGCGACTTCCTGCTCGTCAGTCGCATCGCCGCCGTCCCCACGAACTTCAGCGGGTTCACCTCGGCGGGAACGTCGTTGTCCGAGCGCGTCGTACGCTGGGAGCGCAACGGTGACCGCGTGATGCTGCGCGCCATCGCGTTCGGCGCGGTGGCCGACGATTCGCTCCCGATCGCGCTCTCGGTGGCGAGCAACAACCTCGGCCCCATTCTCGCGGCATTCCCCATCCAGGCCTTCACGCGCGACAGCACATCGTACGTGCTCGACGTGACCGACTTCTTCGCCGGTGACACGCCGGCCATCAGTGGCCTCGACGCCGCGATGCGTCGCACCTACCAGGTGCGGCGCCTCGACCCGGCGCGCAGCTACATCAATACGGTGCGCTCCTTCCCGCTCAACGTTGAGGTGCGCCACACCCAGACGTTCGATGCCGGGGAGCCGCCATCCGATCGCGACGCTGGAACCATCTCCCTCGAGATGCGTCAGTCGCTCGTGCTCCTCCCGCGAGAGCCGATGCGCCCGCGGTACGCCGACGACCGCATCGGATTCTTCTCGGTCCAGCGCGTGAACTACGGCCTCGATGAGCAAAAGGCTGCGACGGAGACGTTCATTCGTCGCTGGCGCCTCGAGCCGAAGGATCCCGCTGCGTATGCGCGGGGTGAACTGGTCGAACCGGTGAAGCCCATCACCTACTTCCTCGACCCGGCGACACCAGCCAAGTGGCGTCCGTACGTGCGACGGGGAATCGAGGACTGGCAGAAGCCGTTTGAAAAGGCCGGCTTCAAGAATGCGATCGTCGCAAAGGATCCGCCCTCTCCGCGTGAGGATCCCGAGTGGGATCCGGAAGACATCCGCTACTCGGTGGTCCGCTGGGCCGCGTCCCTCGTCCGCAATGCCGTGGGGCCGAGTACCTCCGATCCCCGCACCGGGGAGATCATCGAGAGCGACATCACCTGGTACCACAATCACATGCGGTCATATCGCAACCGGCTCCTCATCGAGACCGGCGCGGCGAATCCCGCGGCGCGCACCCTCGACCTCCCCGAGGAGCTCATGGGCGAGACGATGCGCCAGGTCATCACACACGAAGTCGGACACGCCATTGGGCTGCCGCACAACATGATCGCTTCGGCGTCTTTCCCGGTGGACTCGCTGCGCAAGGTGTCCTTCACGAGTCGCTATGGCGTGTCGGCGACGATCATGGACTACGCGCGCCAGAACTACGTCGCGCAACCGGGGGACGGCCTCGCCCCCAAGGACTTCATTCGCCGCCTTGGCCCCTTCGACGACTTCATCATCAACTGGGGGTACCGCGCGATTCCGCAGGCGCGCACCGCAGCGGACGAGCGCTCGATCCTCAACGGCTGGTACACCAACCAGTCCGGCCCGATGTCGTATCGCTACCTCCCGCAGTTCGCCGTCGGCATCGACCCACGCGCGCAGACGGAGGACCTCTCGGACGACGCCGTGCGCGCGTCTGGATACGCGGTGGAGAACCTCAAGAAGGTTGTCCCGAATCTCGTGGCGTGGACAACGCGTCCCGGGGAGGACTACAGCGAACTCAATGAGCTCTACGGTGAATTGCTCGGCATGTGGGGCCAGTACATGGGCCACGTGACCAACTGGATCGGTGGCCTGCGCATCGAATACAAGACAGCCGACCAGAGTGGGGCAGTGTACGAGGTCGTGCCCATGGCGCGACAGAAGGCCGCGCTCGATTTCCTGGCGGCCAACGTTTTCCGCACGCCATCGTGGCTCCTCCAGCCCAACGTCCTCGCGCGTGTCGGACCTCCGACGGGTGCGAATTCGCTCGTGAACCGGCAGGCGAACGTTGTCACGCAGCTGCTCGACGCGCGCCGCCTTTCTCGCCTGGGCGAGTCCGAGGCGATGGACGCGGCCAACGCGTACCCGCTGCCGACCTACCTCGACGACCTGCGTCGCGCGATGTTCACCGGCGTGCCCGACGCGAACCGACGGACGCTTCACCGTGTGTACATCGAGCGCCTCGATGCCCTTGTCTCACCCCCGGCGCCGGCCGCGGCAGGGGGTCCTGGTGGT
>JACMLI010000616.1 GCA_014379705.1 Gemmatimonadaceae bacterium | reverse complement strand
GTGGCCTCGATGCGCTCCACCGCGGCAATGACGCGCGCGTCTGGCCGTCGCTCCCCCGCGCCGACTGCGGCGAGCATCTCCCCGAGGAGCACGACCCGCGCGTCAGTGCCAACGGCCGCGTCCAGCCGGGCCATGATCGAAGCCACCGGGGAGTCCGGCACACCGACGTCGACCCAGCCATCGGTGATCGTCGACATGCCGGGGTGCAGCAGGGAGGCGCCGAAGGGCCGGAAGCGCACCGCCACCAGGTCCACCCGACCCGCGGGGGCCACGGCGATGGGACGGGAGATCTGCCCGACGAGCATGGCCAGTGGCTGGTCGACGTCCCTGGCCCCGACCTGCGCCCGGAAGGGATCCGCCAGGTTCAGGATCAGCTCCGGGCACCCGTCCGGTAGGGCGGGCTCAGGCGGCCTTTCGCCCGCCGACGCCGACAGCGTCCAGTAGCAGCGAACGAACCACCCAAGGTCGGGCGGGGGAGAAATTTCCTGGTAGTTCATGCCGACGAAGCCTGTCGCATTCTTCCAAGCTGGACAACGCCGGGGGCGCCAGATTGATCGCTCACCCCCTCACGCGTTCCCATGATCCGCCTCGCAAGCCTCGTCGTCCTGGCCGCCGTTTTGCCGTTCCGTACCCCACCGCCGGCCCAGGGCAGCACCGCCCAACTGCGCTGGCTCGCCGGGTGCCACGAGCTTCGAGCGGGGAGCCGCATCGTTCATGAGCAGTGGATGGCCCCGCTGGGAGGCATGATGATGGGCATGAGCCGGACGGTCTCCGGCGACACGGTTCGGGAGTTCGAACACCTTCGCATCGAGACCCGGGGTGGCAAGCCGACTTACGTTGCCCACCCGTCGGGGCAGGCCGAGAGCGCGTTCGCGGCGGAGACCGTGAGCGACACGCTGGTGGTGTTCGCCAATCCGGCGCATGACTTCCCGCAGAAGATCAGCTATCGCAAAGTGGGGTCAGACTCGATAATCGCGCGCATCGAGGGCCCACGCGGGGGGCAGGTCCGGGGGATCAACTTCCCGATGCGCCGGGTGCCCTGCCCGTGACGCTCAGTCGTCGTGGCTAAGCTCGTACTTGAGCTGTTCGTGGGCGCGATCCTTCCCCTGCGCTGCGTCTCGGCGTTTGGCCGCGGCCATGGCCTTGGCGTGTGTGACGTCCGACTTGATGGCCGGGAGGGAAAGGCGCCGTTCGATGGGGGCGGCTCCGCACTTGGGGCAATCCGATGGCTCCTGGCCGCGAAGGACAAGGAACTCGAACTGATGGGCGCACGACGGGCACGCGTATTCGTAAATCGGCATTCGACCTCCTGAGCGACAGGGGAAAGGTCGCCCATGGGGAGGGCCGGGGACAGGGCACGGAGGCGTGGGAGGGTTCGAGGACGCGTCGAAATGCCCGTACATTCCGGCATGCGAAAGCTCCATGGATTCGCGCTCCTGCTCGCCGTCGCGACCCAGGCGCAGCTATCGGCCCAGGCGCCGGCACGGGTCGACCGCGCCGAGCATCACGAGTTCGTCATCGCGAACTTCCGGACGGAGGGAGGCGTCACGCTCCCCCAGGTGCGCATCACGTACGGGACGTATGGCCGGCTGAACGCGGCGCGCGACAACGTGGTGCTGCTGCCCTCGCACTACATGGCCAACCACCACGGCTACGAGTGGCTGATCGGTCCTGGCCTCGCGCTCGACACGGCCCGGCTTTTCCTCGTCGCGACGGAACTGCTCGGCAATGGCGTTTCCTCGTCACCAAGCAACACGCCGGAGCCGTACCACGGGCCTCGGTTTCCGGTGACGACGATTCGCGACAACGTCGAGGCGGTGCACCGGCTGCTCGTCGAGGACCTCAAGGTGCAGCACGTGCGCGCCGTGATCGGGTTTTCGATGGGGGCCCAGCAGGCGTTCCAGTGGGCCGTGAGCTATCCCGAGTTTGCCGACCGCATCGTGGCGACGTCGGGGACGGCGAAGACGTACGGCCACGGCATCGTGCGCCTCGAGGGCCAGATCGCGGCGCTCACGGCGGACCCGACGTTCAACGGGGGCGACTACACCGCGCCACCGAAGGCGGGGCTGGAGGCGTTCGGGATGGTGTGGGCCGCCTGGCTGTTCTCGCAGGAGTGGTGGCGACGCGAGTTGTGGCGCACGAACTCGCCGGCGGGGACCACGTTCGAGTCCTACATGCAGCAGATGCGCACGCGCTTTCGCGCCGACGCCAACGACTACATCCTCCAGGCGCGCACGTGGGAGCGCCACGACGTTGGGGGCACGCCGGGATTTGGCGGCGACGTGGAGAAGGCGCTCGCGTCGATCAAGGTTCCGGTGCTGTACATGCCGTCCGAGACTGACCTGTACTTTCCGCTCGAGGACGCGCAGTACGAGGCCAGGTTCATCCCGAAAGTGCAGCTGGTGCCGATCCCGTCCCTGTGGGGGCATCCTGCTGGTGCGGGGGCGAGCCCGGCGGACAAGGCGTTCCTGAACGCGAGGATTGCGGAGTTTCTTCGTTAGGGTCTTGGTCGGGGAGTCGGGGGGTCGGGGGGAAAGGTCGTCGTTCGCGAACGCCGGAGCCCCGTGTGGTTGTTGCAGGCACCGCCCCGTCTGCCCGCCGGCCCGCCTGCCCGCCCCGCCCGCTGCAGCATCGCCGCCGCTCACTGAGTGGTGATTGCCCCACCGTCGTGGATGCGGCATCCCTGAGGCCCTACATCGCACGGAGCCCTCATGCGTTGCCTCCACGCCATCGCGCTGGCCGCCGTTGTCACCGCGCTCGGTATCACGGCACCGGTTGCACATGGCCAGGAGGACAAGGCCGCAACGGCGAAGCGGTACAAGACACTCCTCGAACAGCACAAGGGCGACTTCGACTACCTCCTCGGCGACTGGCGGTTCACGGCGCGCAACTCGGAACATGGCGCGTTCACGGGCGTGTGGAGCGCCGTGCGGCTTGCCACGGGTGGTGGCGCGCACGTGCTGGACGAGTACCGCGTCACCAGCGAGCAGGGGGAAACGTACTTCGCCTCGTCCACACTGCGCGTGTACAACCCGGCGATCGACACGTGGGAACTGGTCTCGGTCCACGAGACGAGCGGATTGCAGGATCGTGGTACGGCACGGCGGGTCGGGGATGAGATGCGCCTCGAGCAAACATTCGGCGTGACCAGGGGCGCGCCGGAGTCGTGGCGCATCCGCTACTTCGACATCCGGGCCGATGCGTTCCGCTGGGCGGCGGACCGCTCGCTCGATGGCGGCAAAACATGGGAGCGGAATTACATGACCCTCGAGGCGCGGCGCATCGGACC
>JACMLI010000615.1 GCA_014379705.1 Gemmatimonadaceae bacterium | reverse complement strand
GTCGCGCAGGCGGCACTCGACGTCGCGCTCTTCTCGGGCGAATACGGCACCGAGCGCCTGTTCGAGCGCGCCCTGGCGATGACCGGACGCGCGCGCGTCGAGGACTTGCGGCACGGCAGGCTCGAGGAGGCCGGCCGAGCCGCCGTCGCCGCGGCCGCGGTGCTGCTGCGCGATCGGAGCCCGATGTTCTCGCACGTGGCGCCTAACGGCGTGGCCGGGCTCTCCGACCTCCTCATCGAGCACCTGGGGCTCGACCTGCTCATCGTCGACCCTGTGCAATCCCTCGCGGTCGGGCGCATGTCCCGGGACGAGGAGCTCGCGACGGCGATCCTGCAACTCAAGTCCCTCGCCGTGCGACGGCAGTGCGTGGTGCTCGTCGTGTGCCACCTGGCCGCGCCGGTGCGCGACCGTGCCGACCCGCGCCCCACGCTGGGCGACCTCGGTATCATGGGCGCCCTCGCCCACCATGCCGACGTCGTCCTCGGCCTCTTTCGCGAGGAGCAGTACCAGGCCTCGAACGACGTGGACGGGGCCGCCGAGGTGCATGTGCTCAAGAGCCGCGACGGCGCGTTAGGCTATGCGGACCTGTTCTTCTACAAGCGCTGGCTGCGCTTCGAGGACATGGTCGAGCCGAATCGTTAGGATACGCGCCCCCGGCTTCCCACCCCGACAGATGCCCTGAGGAATTCCACGTGGTGTCACCGAGCCTGCATCACACCCTGGGAATCACCGTTGAGCTCGCCAAAGGGTCGTAGCCTCGTTTCGTAAGACCGATGCCTGCTGCAGTGGTCGTCGTGGCTGGAAAACGAAGACAGATTCAGCTGCGTTCCCCTATCCCGGAGATGCCATGAGCGACCATACCCCGTCCGACGCGCAACCCACCCGAGACCACGCGGCATCGTCGACTGACCTGAGCCTCGACACCTTCGTCGCCGCTGCGCGCGCCTGGAGCGATGGGTCGACAACGCGCACGGCGCGCGGGCCCCGAGCGGGGGTGACCGCGCTCATCTCGGGAGGCTCACCGCAGGAGCGGCGCAAGGCCGCGGAGAGCGTCGCCGAAGCCACGGGAAGCACGCTCATCCGTGTCGACCTCGCCAGGGTGGTGAGCAAGAGCATCGGCGAGACGGAGAAGAACATGGACGCCCTCCTCGACCGGGCGCGCACCTCCGGCTTCGTCCTGCTGTTCGACGAGGCAGACGCGCTCTTCGGCAAGCGCACCGACGTGAAGGACGCCCACGACCGCTACGCCAACCTCGAGGTCAGCTACCTCATTCAGCGCCTCGAGTCATTCGAGGGTCTCGCCATCCTCGCGAGCCATCGCCGCGAGAACATCGACCCCGCCTTCGTGCGCCGCCTGCGCTACGTGGTGCTGCTCCCGGAGTGAGCTACGCGACCACGCGCGCGAGCACGAAGCCGTCGTAGCCCTTGCTGCCAACTGTTTGTATCGCCGTCGAGGACACGCGAGGCTCGCGCGCCAGCAGTTCGGTGAGGCGGCGGATGCCGAGGATGCTCGCATCGGTCGAGGCGGCGTTCGTGACCTCGCCGTCGCGCACCACGTTGTCGACGACAATCAGCGTGCCGACGTGCGAGAGGGCGAGCGCAGCCTCGAAGTAGGTGTCGCTGCTCTGCTTGTCGGCGTCGATGAAGACGAGGTCGAAGGGGGCGACGCCGTCCGCCTTGAGCTGCGCGAGGCTCTCCGCAGCCGGAGCCACGATGACCTGGACCCGATCCGCGAGCCCGGCGCGATCGATGTTCTTCTGCGCGACGTCCGCGTGCCTGGCGTCGATCTCGAGGGTGACCAGGGTTCCATCCGCGGCAAGTGCCCGTGCCATCCAGATGGTGCTGTAGCCGCCGAGCGTCCCGATCTCGAGGATGCGTCGCGCGTGGCACACCTCGGCGAGCATCGCGAGAAACTTGCCTTGCGTCGCGGTGACGCTGATGGGCGGCAGCGCAGCGGCTGTGCTGTCCGCCAGGGCCTGCTCGAGCGCGGCGTCCTGCGGGGCGAGGCGCTCGGCGAAGTACTCGTCAACTTCCGTCCACTTGGCTTCCATCGGTCTCTCGTCTCCGGCGTCAGGCTAACCATATCGCATGGCCGTCCGTTGCGACGGCTGCCGCATTGCAAGACTCGATTCAAGCGATGTGAACGGGACCGAACACCGTGATCTCGACGAGACGACACGGCACCCCGAGGCGCGCCAACTGCGCCTGGAGCTTCGGCACGTCTCCGCGATCCGAGACGCCGAGCGAGAGGCGATGCCGCAGGGAGATCCCCCAGCCCCTGAGAAGGGTGGGCTCGAGTCGCGTCGTGATGTAGTGCATCCAGTCGTGCAGCTCGGCGCGATCCCACTCGGTGGCGCGGAGTTCGATCGAGCCAGCGAGTTGGGGGCGCAGGTGCGCGAGGCCGGGACTCGTGGGGAGCTGCGCGATCAATGCGGGCGCCGGGATCGAATCGCGAAGGAAGAGGCGCACGGTCCGCCCCCCCATCTCAATCGGTCCTGCAGTGAATCCGCCGGGGAGGTGTCGCGCAGCATAGACCAGCGCCATCTCGCGGTCTCGCAGCGCCGCGGCCACCGATATCGTGTCTGACACTCGCTCCGCCGGCAGTGCCCGGGCTCTGCACCCCGCCGCCGGCACGTACGAGATGATACTCGACTCGGCCCGCGCCGCGTGACGACAGGCAGCGACGACGAAGACGAGCACGAGCCAGCGAATCATCGGGGCCACGTGATGCCTGTGCTCGAGGGATGACGCGCTGGGCGGGGCCTTATTGCGCTCCGTAGTACTTCCGCCCCGGCGTCGGCGTCACAGCGGGAGGAGGTGTCCATCGTCCCCCTTCGATGTCGAACCAGCGCTCCATCAACCGCTCGCGTTGCAGGCGCGCGATGCGCGGACCGTCGGCGTGCTCGCGCAACACTGCGTTGGTGGTCGCGGGGTACGCCAGTCGCGCCACGCCGATGAGCGCGTTCAGCCCGTCGTACGCCTCCTGGAAGTTGCGGGCTTCGAAGGCGACCTCGTTGCCGTCGGCGGAGAGCGCCACTCCGGGTACACCGCGCAGCACTGCGAGGCTGGCGGGACCCACGACCTTCAGCGCGGCACGCACGGGCTCCTCCACGCGCACCACCTTCGCGTTCGCGATTCCGCGCACCGCGTCCGCCGCCCTGGCCTTCATCTCCGCGTGTACCTGCTTCACGTCTCGCAGGACAACCGTGTTCGGGCTCGTCGCCTGCTTGGTGACGACGTACTGGATCCACGGCATCGTCGCCAGGTCGCGCTGCAGGCGGTCGTCGCCTGAGACAAAGATCACCGGAACCCCCACACGTCCCCACGAGTACGCGACGATCTCCGTCTCCGTCATGGCGTGGCCGTTCATCGAGAGCCCCATCCCGAGCGTCACCGTGTGGGAGGCGAATCCTCTACTGCCGGTCTTGGCGTGCATGCCAACGGCAACGATGGCGTCGTAAGCATCAGGCGCGACCACATCGACGTAGTGGCGGAAGGGCGCGTCACGCGTGAGCTGCGTGGCGCGCTTGTCGAGGAGCGCAGGGTCGAGGTCCGGCGCGGGATTGCCGCTGCCATGCGCGTCGATGATCTCCACGCTCGTGGCGCCACCGGCGAAGAGTCCATCGACGACCGCGTTGATGTCGGCAGCGAGGTACGCGCGGCCCTTGGCGTAGTGATCGGGGTGCGAATAGTTGAAGGTGCGGTAGTCATCCTGCCCCGCGAGGCCCTCCATGTCGTGGTAGACGAGCACCCGGAGCGGCCCACCATTCCTTGAGGCCACCGGGGTGAGTAACACGCCCTCGGCGTTTGGTGCCGCGACGGCAGAGAGGCCCGCTCCACGCGACGCGCAGCCGTCGAGTGTGGCGCTGAGGGTAAGGGCGGCGATCAGTGAGATGCAACGCGGCACGACACGGGCTCCGAGGGAAGGATCGAACGATGCGCGGTGCCATCGAGTGGAGCAACGGCGGGCGTGTGGGCTACAACGCGGCCCAGGGGAGTGGCCGCCTCACGGCGCCGCTCTCGCTCCGCGGGACAGTGCCCCACGCCGCTTCCGTCCTCCATCGTCACATGGCCCGCCGCGAATCGCCCGCTCTCCCCATCCCTCAAGTTCGAATGCCTGAGGCAGCCGGCACAAGACCATGGTCTCGCGCGCGCTCAGGGAGAGAGTGGCACAACAGTTCCCCGCAGTTCTCCATAGCCCGACCTGGCGTTGGCTGGCGCCACACTTCCGCATGACGCGGACGGAAGCGACAATGAACGTGAGGCTGACCAAAGAACGAGGGGCGTCAAGTGCGCTCGAGGACCGAGGGCCGCGGCAGGATGTACGGGAATTGCGCATGATCAGGAAGGCGAAGGCCAGGCGCGACGCCATCGATGCCCGGAACTCACAGGGTGCGGTCTTCAATCCCACGGGTCCGGTATCGCAGACGTATCACGTCTGGGGCGGCGCCGGCGCGCCGCAGCTTCGCGCCGATCGACGGGATCGTCGCGCTCGTGCCGGGCGCCATCGGCGCGGTCGTTGGCCTGTTCGCCACGCCGGTGTTGTCCGGGCTTGCGGGGAACGCGACGAAGTGCGTGCTGGGCCGCATCCTCGGCGAATAGGACCTACCCTTCCCCTCAATCGAAGAGGTCGATGAGCGGAAGCGTGAGGCCGGGAAGGACGCCGTCGCCCTCGAGCGACCGTGACGCATCGAGTGTCGACGTGCTGCCGTCGGCGCGATAGGCCCGCGCGACGCGTCGATCGGGGTCGATGACCCACACGAGTTCCGTGCCCGCCTTCAGCCAGTCGGCGACCTTCTCCAGCACCTTGCCGGCCCGATCACTCGGGGAGAGCACCTCCACGACGAGATTCGGCGCAAACTGCGCAAAGCCGACCGGAACGACTGCGGGCAAGCGAGCCTGACGCACGAACGCAACGTCGGGAGCGCGCACCGTATCGGGGCTGCGTTCGATCCAGAAGCCGGAATCGCCGGCAACGATGCGGCCGAGTGGCGTGGGCGACGACCGCGAGGCTTCGCGGAGCCAGGACGACAGCGCGTAGGTGACGCGCGCGGTCACGTCTCCGTGCTGGAACCCCGGCGGTTCGGAGACGATGAGGTGCCCGCGAACCAGTTCCGCGCGCTGGTCGGGCAGGTCGAGCGACGACAGCTGCTCAGCCGTCATGGGCTTCGGGAGGGAGACCATGCGAGAGGTCCTCCGGATGTTTCGTGTCTGCGGCATCCAGCGAGTGTACGCGATGCGTGTCACCTCGCCGTCACGTGCCGTGAGTACAACCTATGCTCGGCGGGCCCGCCGAGTCCACTCGGCGCCCGGGTGACGGGTCGAGTTTCCTGGAGGACGACCACGCCGTCGACCTGCGGCGGCCAGAGGGGTGGCCGTGAGGGCAGCGTGTACAGGGCTCAGGCCGAGGCCCAGACTGAGGGACAGCTCTTGCGACATCACCTTGAGGTGGGTGATCCGCATATGTGAACACACTGTATATACGCCTTGGGAGTGATCGATGCGCTCTCCGACACGGAAGTGGGGCAATAGCCTGGCAATCCGCAATCCGCTGGCGTCGTCTGGCTGGCCTTCGATCCTCAGGCCGGCCCGGGCCGCCGCCCGGCACGCATGCTTTCACGGAAGGCCTACAACGCGCGTGCAGGCCTCGCCCGGTGTTGCCCGATCACGTCGCAGGTCAAGGGCTACCCCTTCGAAGTGGCCGTGGACGTTGGCGACGTCCGTGGGTCGTCCTGGCTGACCAGGTGAAGTCGCTGGACTGGCGCGTGCGCCGGGCGCGGCGCATCGGTTCCATGCCGGCCCCCGCCCTGGCCGCAGTGATCGACCGGGTCGACGCGCTCCTGCATGGCGGACGGTCCGTCGCCCCCGCGCCCACGATATATTCTGGCGTATCCCCAGCCCCATCCGACGCATGGCCGGTCACAGTAAATGGAAGCAGATCAAGCACTACAAGGCGGCCACGGATGCCAAGCGTGGCGCCCACTTCACCAAGCTGATTCGCGAAATCACCGTCGCCGCCAAGCAAGGGGGGGGTGACCCCGGCGGAAACCCTCGCCTGCGCACCGCCATCGACATCGCCAAGGCCGCGTCGATGCCCAAGGAGAACATCGAACGGGCAGTGAAAAAGGGCACCGGCGAACTCGAAGGGGTGGACTACGTCGAGGTCATGTACGAGGCCTTCGGGCCGGGAGGCGTCGCGCTGCTCATCCAGGCCCTCACCGACAACCCCACCCGCACGGTCGCCGAGGTCCGCTTCAAGCTCTCCCGCGGCAACGGCAACATGGGGGCCTCCAACTCGGTCTCCTGGATGTTCGAGCGGAAGGGCCAGCTCTACCTCGACGCCACCAGGTACGAGGAAGACTCCACCCTCGAAGCCGCGCTCGAGGCCGGGGCCACGGACTTCGCCCGCGAGGACGACCAGTACATCGTCAGCACCGACGTTGCGGCCTTCCATACGGTCAAGTCGGCGCTCGAGGACCGGAAGATCACGTCCACGGAAGCCGAGATCGCCTGGATCCCGAAGCAGACGGTCCGCGTGGAAGGGGGGGACGCCAGGACGCTGATCAAGTTGATCGAAGCGCTCGAGGAGCTCGACGACGTGCAGAAGGTGGACGCCAACTTCGACATGGACGTGTCGGAGCTGGTGGCGGACGACTAACCGCCGGCTGCATTCCGTGCTCGCCCTCGGCATCGATCCCGGCACCGCCATCACGGGCTACGGCCTCGTCAGGCTCGGGGACCGCCAGCAGATGACGCTCGTGGAGTGCGGGGTGATCCGCACCAGGGCGCGCGACACCATGCCGTGCCGGCTGGCGGAGATCTTCGACGGGATCACCGAGATCCTCGAGCGCCACCGCCCCGACGCCATCGCCCTCGAGGACATCTTCTACGCGCGCAACGTCCGCACCACCGTCGCGTTGGGCCACGCGCGCGGGGTGATCATGCTCGCCGCGCAGCGCGCCGGACTCACGGTGCACGAGTTTCCTCCGGCGGTGGTGAAGAAGGCCGTGGTGGGTGCCGGGGCCGCGACAAAGGAGCAAGTGCAGTTCATGGTCGCCCGTCTCCTGCGGCTCAAGGAGGCGCCCTCCCCTTCGGACGCCGCGGACGGCGTCGCCGCGGCCATCACGCTGCTCATGCGCGCGCACCTGCCCACGATCGCGTCCGCGACCACGCCGGCGCCCCGCCTGACGACGCAGGCACGGCTCGCCTAGTGCTGACGATCGTCACCGGGACGCTGCTCGTGCGGGAGCTCGACCGCGTCGAGATCATGACGAGCGGCGGCGTCGGCTACGAGCTCTCGGTCCCACTCGGGACCTACGAGCGGCTCCCTCGCGTCAACGAGAGGGTCACGCTGCACACCCACCTCGTGGTCCGCGAGGACGAGTGGCACCTCTACGGCTTCGCGACCCCCTTCGAGCGTCGCGTCTTCCGCAAGCTCCTCGGCGCCACCGGCGTCGGCCCTGCCCTCGCCCTCGGCATGCTCTCGGCGCTCACCCCGGAACGTGTCGTCCGCGCGATTCGAGAGAAGGACGTGGCGACGCTGACCATGGTCCCGCGGGTGGGTCGGAAGAAGGCCGAGCAGATGATCCTCGACCTCGCGGACAAGCTGAATGACGTGGCCGCGGGAACGGACGAGGGGCCATCGCGTCCGGAAGGGGCGGCCGCTGACGACGCCATCCGCGCGCTCGTGTCCTTGGGCTACCCCGCGCCTGACGCCGAGAAGGCGGTGCGAAAGGCGCTCGAGAAAATGGACCAGGCGACGTCAGGCGCGCCGGAGGTCATTCGAGCGGCACTCATGCATGTAGGGAAGAAGTAGGGGGAGCGCGGACGGACGGGCGGGCGGCCTGGTGTGGAATTCGTCGCCTTGGAGCCCTGCGAGCCGACAGCCGGCACCCTAGCTTTCCCGATCCATCGCCCCTCGAATCCCGACCGATGCCCGCACAGCGCACCGCAACGTTCACCGAGTCCGTCATTCGCGAGATGACCCGCGTCGCCGCCCAGCACGGGGCGATCAACCTGGCCCAGGGCTTTCCGGACTTCCCCATGCCGGCCGCCATGAAGGACGCAGCCTGCGCCGCGATCCACGGGGACATCAACCAGTACGCGATCACGTGGGGCGCCCCCGCCCTGCGCGTCGCGATCGCCGAGAAGTACCACCGCTGGTACGACATGTCCATCGATCCGGAGAAGGAGATCACGGTCACATGCGGCGCGACCGAGGCGATGGCTGCGGTCTTCATGGCGCTGCTCGATCCGGGCGATGAAGTGATCGTCTTCGAGCCGTTCTACGAAAACTATGGGCCCGATGCCATTCTCGCGGGCGCCCAGCCGCGCTTCGTGCGCCTCCACTGGCCCGACTGGAGCTTCGACCCCGACGAGCTGCGCGCCGCGTTCAACGACCGCACGCGCGCGATCATCGTCAACACGCCGCACAACCCCACCGGCAAGGTCTTCACGCGCGAGGAGCTGGCGCTGATCGCCGACCTGTGCATCGGCAACGACGTGTGGGCGATCACGGACGAGATCTACGAGCACATCCTCTATGCGGGCTCGCACCATGTGCTCGCGACGTTCCCCGGCATGCGCGAGCGCACGGTGACGATTTCCGGCCTCTCGAAAACGTTCAGCTGCACGGGATGGCGCATGGGCTTCGCCATCGCGCCGCCCGCCGAGAGCGTGGCGATCCGGAAGGTCCACGACTTCCTGACGGTCGGGGCGCCGGCGCCGCTGCAGCAGGCCGGGGCGGTGGGCATGGCGTTCGACGCCGAGTACTACAACAAGATGGCGCTCGACTACCGCTCGAAGCGCGAGATCCTGTGCGAGGCGCTCACGGTGGCGGGCTTCACGTTCTCGCCGCCGGACGGCGCATACTACATCCTCGCCGACTACTCGACGTTGAGCGACGCGAGTGACACGGAGTTCGCGCTGTGGCTCACGCGTGAGGCAGGCGTCGCGACGGTGCCGGGGTCGAGCTTCCACTCGCCAGGGGCGGACGTGCCGAAGTACGTGCGCTTTGCGTTCTGCAAGAAGCCGGAGACGCTCGCCGCTGCCGCGGAGCGCCTGACGAGAATTCCTGAACTCGCGTGAGTGTCCAGCCGCAGTCCACCAGGGGTCAAGTTCATTAACGCAGCCAGCACGCGACGCTACGTTGCCGGGACGGCGCCAGCAGTCGCCGCGGTTCGTGTGCCACGTGGCGCTCCGACTCGTCCTGCAGCATCGCATCGAACGCCGCGGGGGTCAGGGAGCGGGCGAAGTAGTAGCCCTGGCCCAGCTGGCAGCCCAGCGCGCGCAACCCGTCGCGCTGTTCCACGCGCTCGATGCCCTCGGCGATCGTCTCGATGCCCAGCGTCGCGCCTAACGCGATGATCGCGCGGACGAGCACGGGATCGCTCGTCGCGTGCGCGACGGCCTCCACGAATGAACGGTCGATCTTGAGGATGTCGATCGGGAAGCGCTGCAGGTACCCCAACGACGAATAGCCTGTCCCGAAGTCGTCGATGGCGAGGCGCACGCCCAGCGCCTTGATCGCGTTCAGCTGCTCGAGCATCGACTCCGAGCGTTGCATCAGGACGCTCTCGGTGATCTCGAGCGTGAGGGCCCGCGGCTCGAGGCCGGAATGGTCCAGCGCGTAGCGGACGTCGTGGAGGAGCGTGGGCTCCATGAAATGACGCCCCGACAGGTTCACCGAGAGCTGCAGGTCGCGGGCGCGGCGACGGTCCGTGCGCCAGGCCTGTGCCTGCTCGCACGCGCGCCCGAGCACGCGCTGGCCGACGGGAATGATCAATCCCGTCTCCTCGGCCACGGCCACGAACGTCGACGGCGCCACGCTGCCGCGGCGGGCGTGATGCCAGCGCACGAGGGCCTCGGCGCCGTACACGTCCCCCGTGTTCAGGTGGATGATGGGCTGGTACTCGATCTCGATCTGGTTCGCGTCGACGGCGGCGCGGAGGTCGGCCTCGAGTTCGAGGCGCTCGACGAGTTGCGTATGCATCTCGGGCGCGTAGATCGCGTAGCGCCCCTTGTCCTGGCCCTTGGCGAAGTACATCGCGAGGTCGGCGTTGCGCAGGGCCTCGTCGGGCGTGAGGTCCGTCGTCACCTCGGCCAGGCCTAACGACACGCCGACGAAGACGTCACGCCCGTGGATCGTGAACGACGTGCGCAGCGCGCCCGAGATGCGCTCGGCGATCTGGATCGCGTCCTGCATGTCCGCAATGCCCTCGAGGAGCACCGCGAACTCGTCGCCGCCGAGCCGCGCGATGGTGTCCCCGGGACGGACGCAGGTGGCGAGGCGGCCGGCGCACGCCACGAGGAGCTCGTCGCCGGCCGCGTGGCCTAACGAGTCGTTGACCTTCTTGAAGTCGTCGAGGTCGAGGAAGAGCACCGCCGAGGGACGCTTGCCGCGCGGGGCGCGCGCGATGGCGTGCGCGACGCGGTTGAGGAAGAGCGACCGGTTGGCGAGGCGCGTCAGCGAGTCGTGGTACGCCTGGTGCGTGAGCCGGGCTTCGAGCGAACGCCGCTCGGAGATGTCGCGGGCGTTGACGACGATGCCGGCGATCGAGGGTTCGTTGCGGAGGTCGGTGGACGTGTTTTCCGTCCACACCCAGCTGTCGCCCCGCTTCACGCGCCATTCGGCGACCACCATGTCGCCCTCGGCCACAGCCCGCAGGAAACGCCCGAGCGAGGCAGCATCGTCGGGATGCACCAGGGCCGCGAGCGCCTTCCCCTCGATGGCCGCCGTTTCCTGGCCGAAGAGCTCCGCCACCGATGGGCTCGCGTAGGAGATCGCACCGTCCGCGGTAGTGATGAGCGTGACGTCGCTCGACTGCTGGACGAGGGCCTTGAACCGCGCCTCGCTCGTCATCAGGGCTTCGACCTCGCCGTGCGCTTCCCGGAGGTTGCGCACCAGAAACAGGCCGACGGCCCCCATCGCGATGACGGCGCCGATGGTGGGCAGCCCCTGCCGAGCGCCGTCGGCCACAATGACGACACTCCCTGCCACGATGGCCAGGGCCGGCCAAAGCCCGCTCGACACCAGCCGGCCTGCGCCAGCGCGAGGCGGGAATTTCGTCTCTATTGGCATACTATCATCGACGCTCGTGATGGCGAGCACGTCACTGGCGCGGCGGCGTTCCGCCCGCCACGCCAACGAGTGAACGAGCGGACTCGTGGACTAGTGGACTGGGTGGGAGGTTCGCGGAGTGGCGCAGTCAGTCCATCCGTTTCCACTAGTCAACTAGTCCACTCGCCCACTAGTCCCTTTTCGGCCTTCATTCGGGGTGTATCTTCCCGCGTACATGCCCCGTGAGATCACGACGCCGTCCGAGCTCCCCGAAGAGGGGCCCGTCGAGCTTTCCCTCAGGCCCCAGCGGCTGGCGGAGTTCATCGGGCAGGACAAGGTCAAGGAGAGCTTGCGCATCTCGGTCGAGGCGGCCCTGGCCCGGCGGGAGGCGCTCGACCACACGCTGTTCTTCGGACCACCGGGCTTGGGCAAGACCACGCTCGGGGAGCTGATCGCGCGGGAACTCGGGGTGAACATCCGGACGACGTCCGGGCCGGCGCTCGAAAAGTCCGGGGACCTGGTCAGCATGCTGACCAACCTGCGCGAGGGGGACATCCTCTTCATTGACGAGATCCACCGGCTGCGCCCCATCATCGAGGAGTTCCTCTATCCGGCGATGGAGGACTACAAGATCGACATCCGGCTCTCTGAAGGCCCCAAGGCGCAGACGATCACGATGCCGATCGAGCGGTTCACGTTGATCGGGGCGACGACGCGACAGGGGATGCTCACGCCGCCGATGCGGGCACGGTTCGGCATCGTGCAGCGGCTCAACTATTACCCGACGGAAGACCTCGAGCTGATCGTCAAGCGGACCGCCGAGGTGCTGAAGGTCGAGGTGGACCCGGAGGGGGCGCGGGAGATCGCCCGTCGCTCGCGCGGCACCCCGCGCATTGCCAACCGGCTGCTGCGTCGCGTGCGCGACTACGCGCAGGTGCGCGCCGAGGGCCACATCACGCACGCGGTGGCAAACGACGCCCTGCAGCTGCTCGACGTCGACCAGTTCGGGCTCGACGACATGGACGCGCGGATCCTGCGGGCGATCATCGAGAAGTTCGACGGCGGGCCGGCGGGCGTGGGCTCGATTGCCGCCGCGGTCGCCGAGGATCCGGGGACCATCGAGGAGGTGTACGAGCCCTTCCTCGTGCAGAACGGCTTCCTGCACCGCACGCCGCGCGGGCGCGTGGCGTCGCCGCTCGCCTACCGGCACTTCGGCTACACGCTGCCGGTGAAGGACAACGGGGAACAGGCGCGTCTCTTTTAGTCCGGCATCCGTGCCGGGCATCGACATGTACCCCACGTCCGACTTCGACTTCCACCTCCCGCCGGGCCTCATCGCGCAGGTCCCTGGGCGTAGGCGCGACGAGAGCCGGCTCATGGTGGTCGACCGCGCCTCGGGAACGATCACGCATCGGCGGTTCCGGGAGCTGGTGGAGCTCGTGCCCGCTGACGACGCCCTCGTCGTCAACACCACGCGCGT
>JACMLI010000614.1 GCA_014379705.1 Gemmatimonadaceae bacterium | reverse complement strand
TAGTGCGTCGCGTTAGGCGCGCCCGGCATCTGGAGGAATCGATACCCTTCGCCCGTCGCAAGGGACTTCGCCAGGACGACATAGATGCCATCGTCCTGGAACACGCCCACCGGCCAGGGCCCGATCGCGAGCATCACGCAGGTTGCGGCGAGCACCCCAAGCCCGAGCGGGATGAGCGCACGCACGCGAGACGCCCCGAAGGCCGCCTCCGCGCTCGACACCGACCGATGACCAGCCACGGTGGACCCAGTACTCACGCCTCGCCCCCAAAGCGTTGGAGCTTGCGATGAAGCGTCGACGGGTCGATGCCGAGCGTCTCGGCGGCACGTGTCTTGTTACCACCTTCGGACTGCAGGACCCACATGATGTACGCGCGCTCGATCGTGTCGAGCGTTGGGTTGGGTGTCGCGCGCGACTCGACCACGCGCTCCGGCGTGTGCGTAACGATCTTCTCCGGCAGGGCCGACACTTCAACGGTGTGGCCGCTGGTGAGGATCACCGCCCGTTCGAGTGCGTTTTCGAGCTCCCGGACATTGCCGGGCCACGAGTAGCGCATCAGCGCATCGAGGGCGTCCTCGGAGAGCGGCTTGGGATCCTGGCCACGCACCTTCGCCTGGTTCACGAGGAAGGCGTCGACGAGGAGGGGAATGTCTTCCTTGCGTTCGCGCAACGAAGGCAGGTGAATCGCGATGACGTTGAGGCGATAGAACAGGTCGCTGCGGAACGAACCGCGGCGGATCTCGTCCTCGAGGTTCCGGTTGGTCGCCGCGATGAGGCGTGTGTCGATCGGAATCGCGTCGGTGGCACCGACGGGAATCACTTCACGATGTTGCAGCACGCGCAGGAGCTTCACCTGCGTGGCCGGCGTCGTCTCGCCGATTTCGTCGAGGAAAAAGGTGCCCTTGGCGGCCGCGGTGAAGAGGCCGCTCTTGTCCTTCACGGCACCGGTGAACGAACCCTTCACGTGACCGAACAACTCGCTTTCGAGCAGGCTCTCGGGGAGCGCGCCGCAGTTGATCGACATGAACGACCCGTCGGCCCGCGCCGAGAGATCGTGGACGTGGCGAGCGATGACTTCCTTGCCGGTTCCGGACTCGCCGGTGATGAGCACCGTGGACTCGGTCGGTGCCACGGTCTCGGCGAGTTTCAGGACGTCGAGCCACGGGCGGCTGCGCCCCACCGGACGCTGCGTGCCCGACTTCTCGCGACGACGGATCTCCTGCTTGAGCACCTTGTTCTCGACGCGCAGGTGCTTGTGCTCCGTCGCGCGCTTGAGGATCGCCACGAGTTCATCGTTCCGGAACGGCTTCTGGATGTAGTAGTACGCGCCGTCATTCACCGCCTGCATGGCCGACTGCAGGGTCGCCTGCGCCGTCATGAGAATGACGGGGGTGTCCGGGTCCTTCAGGCGCGCCGCCGTGAGGATCTCGAGGCCACCAACGGAGGGCATCCGGATGTCGCTCAGCACGACGTCGGGGGAGAGGGCCTCGATCTGCTCGAGTCCCTGCCGGCCGCCTAACGCGACGTGCGGGGTGAACCCCTCGTTCTTGAGGAGGATGCGGAGCGAGTCGAGGATGCCGGCTTCGTCGTCGACGACGAGTACGCTCGGTCCCCCTGGGGCATTGGTGCTCACAGTGAATCTCCCGGGTCAGCCTGGTAGTTGGGCAGCAGGACGGTCACCCGCGTGCCGCGCGGGTCGGAATCGATGAAGACGAAGCCCTTGTGGGCCTCGATCGCGCGGTGCACCACCGACAACCCGAGGCCGGTGCCACCGGGCTTGGTGGTGAAGAACGGGTCGAACAGGCGATCTCGGATGTCGTCGGGAATGCCTGGCCCCTCGTCGGAGACGCGGAGGGCCACGCCGCCCCGATCGAATGACAAACCGGCGGGTGCGTCGCTCGACGTGAGCGGCGCGAGTTGCACTAAGACGTGCCCCGTGGCCGGCGACGCCTGCACCGCGTTCAGGGTGAGGTTGAACACCGCGCGATGCAGCAGGTCTTCGTCGCCTTCCACCATGACAGGCCCGTCGGGAAGCGTCGTCTCGACGCGCACGCGCTCGGGGCGGTCGGGATGTGCTTCCACGAGTCCCCTGACCTCGCGAGCCACGTGACTCAGGTCGACGGGGCCGATGCGCGTCACGCGGACGCGGGCAAAGTCGAGGAATTCATTGAGCAGCCGCGACAACCGATCGGACTCCCGCACGATCAGGCCGGCGAGCGTCTGTTCGTCCGGCGTCGCGCGGGGGGAACGCCCGAGTTGCTCCACCGCCGAGCGCACCGCGGCGAGGGGATTCTTGATTTCATGCGCCAGCGATGCGCTCAGCTCCGCGACCGCCTCGAGGCGCTCGGCGCGCATGTGCAGCGAGTCGAGTCGCTTCTGGTCGGAGATGTCCTGGAAGATCGCCGTCGCCGTTTCCTCGGCGTCGGGTTCCACGGTCACGCTCGCGGTGGTCGTGGTGTTGAGCCCGATCGGAAAGGAGCGTTGGGGGCTGGTGACCGAGCCCTCGGCGCGCGTTGCACGCACCCGATCCACCGCCGCGCGCTCGAGCAACTTCGCGAGGACGGGAGAAACGCGATCGATGACGGGAATGACGTGGGCCCCGTGCAGGCTGTCGAGGTCGATGCCGAGCAGCGTGGAGGCCGCGGGGTTCGCGTAGAGCAGCGTGCCGCGCGCGTCGACCGTGATGATCCCGCTGCGGATGTTCTTGAGGATGTCGCTCGCCTGCAGGCGCGCCTTGTTGAGCCGTGCGACCAGTTCCTCGGTGCCGGCCCGCGCCTCACGCAGTCGCGCGCCGATGTACCCCGAGGACAGGGCCACCGCGGCGAAGATCGCGAGCTGCAGCCAGAGGGCGACGTCGTCGGTGAGCGGGGACCAGATCAGCGCTTCGGTGAAGTAGAGCACGCACCCGAGCGCCGCGATGAGCAGTGACCGTGGCGTAGAGAGCAGCAGCGACGCGTAGGCGATGACGAGGATGTAGAGCGCGGCGAACTGGGACGTCCCTTCCCCGAGCACATGCACGATCGCGGTGACCGAGAGCAGGTCGAATACGGCCTGGCTGGCCGAGAACAGGCTGTTGAGCGGACGCTTGTATATCTCGGAGTACGTCGCCGACCCTACCGTGAAGGCGAGGGACGCGGTCATCAGCAGCGACGTGATCAGCGTTGACGCCTTGTCGGCGTCACCCCAGGCAAAGACGGCGGCCATGTAGACCGCACCAATGGATGCGAGGCGACCGACGTACACCCAGCGCACGAGGCGCTGTGGCTCGAAGAATCCGAGGGAAGTCGCGGAGAGGTCGCTGGTCACGTCGGTCCAGTGTCTTGCACTTTGCGACCCCGACCGCGAAATGCAGCCGTGCAAAGTGCCACACTCTTGGACGATGCCGCGTCCGTCGGGTAATCATTTTCACATCATCCGTACCGGAAGCCCGCAGTCGACCGGTCGCCGGGCTGCCTCCAAGTGACTGGGGGATGTAGTCTTAGGCTCCCACCTCGCCCACCTCCGGCATGGCCGAACAGACCAACAAGAGTCACCTCGCGATCGACGCCTCGCGGTCGATTCCTGAGGACGAACTCTCCGCCAAGGCGTCGCGCGCGGGGGGAGCGGGTGGCCAGCACGTGAACACCTCGTCCACCCGCGTCGAGGTGTCGTGGGTGCCGGGCGCTTCGCGGGTGCTTTCCCTGGATGAGCAGGCCCGCGTTGCCGAGAAACTCGCGAGCCGGCTCGATGGAAGCGGGATCCTTCGGGTGGTGGCGAGCGACACCCGGAGCCAGCGCCAGAACCGGGAACTGGCCGAGACGAGGCTCGCTGCGCTGGTGCGCCAGGCGCTGGTGGTGCCACGGAAGCGAAAGGCGACGAAGCCGAGTCGCGGGGCGAAGCAGGCGCGGCTGAACGAGAAGAAGTTGGCGTCGAAGAAGAAGTCCAATCGTCGCGACCGCGACTGGGACTGAGGAGCAGGCGGGCGGTCGGGCAGGCGGGCGGAATCTGTTCGTCGTGGTCATCGTAGGGAGACGCCATGAGCGAAGCGGATCGCGATTTCCTGGCATTGCAGCGTGCCCTCATCGGGCGGTATTCCCTCGTCCGAGAACTCGGTCGCGGCGGGATGGGCGTCGTCTACCTGGCGCGCGACGTCGCGCTCGATCGTCCGGTAGCGATCAAGCTGCTGCCACCTGCACTCGCGACCGACGACGCTCGGCGCGCGCAGTTCCTTCGCGAGGCCAGGCTCGCTGCATCGCTCGCGCACCCGAACATCGTGCCCGTCCATGCCGTCGAGTCGAGTGCTGGCCTCGCCTGGTTTGCCATGGGCTATGTCGATGGTGAGTCGCTCGGCGCGCGGGTGCGTCGGCTCGGGCCGTTGCCTCCCGGTGAGGTGGTGCACGTGATCCGGCAGGTGGCCATGGCGCTCGCCCATGCGCACGCACGCGGGGTGGTGCATCGCGACGTGAAGCCCGACAACATCCTGATCGAACGCGAGACATATCGTGCGCTCGTCACGGACTTCGGCATCGCCCATCGTGGTGGCGACAGGGATCCTTCGGACGCCGCCCAGGCGGGAACGCCGCACTACGTGAGCCCTGAGCAGGCCGAGGGAGCACCCGGCGACGCCCGCTCCGACGAATACGCGCTGGGCGTGACCGCGTGGTTCGCGCTCACCGGACGGCATCCGCACGAGTCGGCGGATGTGGTACGACTGCTCGTGGCAAAGACGTCGCAGGACGCGCCGCCGCTCGCGACGGCAGTCACCAACGTGCCGCCACGCTTTGCCGCGGCGATCGACCGCGCGCTTGCCCGGCGACCCGAAGCACGCTGGCCCGACCTCGAACAACTCGCCCGAGAGTTCGATTCCCTGCAGGGCCCGCCCGACCCACCTCCCGTGGTCCGCGCCTTCGTGCGCACGGCGCTCACGCTCGGCGACGACATCGCGCTCAGCGCTGGCGTGGCGCTGTCGTCCCTGGGGGTGATGAAGATCCTGATGATGGGGAGCAGCTTCTTTGACGGTGTGATCGCGCGGGCCGTGCTGGGTCCGACGGCCGGTATCGCCCTCACCTTTGGCGCCATTCGCGCTGCGCAGGCTGCGCTCGCCGCGATCGACGTCGTCCGGCAGGGACGCACCCATGACGACGTCGCGCACGCCGTGTCTCGTGAGGTTCGCGAGCGCGAGATCGAGGAGACGCCGGCCGCACGCGCCGCGCGTCGCAAGGAGGCGCTGACCTTTGGCGTCCTGGGGGCGGTGAAGACCGGCGCCGCGCTCGGCCTCGCGTTGACCGACTTCGCGGCGTGGATCTGGCTCCCGGCGGCGGTCATCGCGGCGATCGTACCGGCACTCACGGGCATGAAGGTGTATCGCCTGCTGCGCCCCGGCGTTGGTCCCTGGCCGCGATGGCTGCAGGGACGCTTTGGCAAGGCGATGTTCGCGATGATCGGCCGCGTCACGCCCCGACCCGCCGCGCACCAGCTTGCCGGGACGCCCACGATGCTGGCGTTAGGCGGCCAGGTCAGTGAACTCTTCAGCCAACTCCCCGGCGAGGCGCGCTCGGCGATGGCGGACGTGCCGGCGATCGTCGAGCAGCTGCAGCGCGAGGCGGAGGCCCTGCGGGCGCGGGAGCGGAGCGAAGCCACCGACGCCCGCCTCGCGACCATCGCCACCGCCCTCGAGACCGTCCGCGTAGAGCTGCTGTCGCTGCAGGCCGGCTTGCGCACAATCCCCGACGTGACGATGGCCCTCGATCGGGCCCGTCAGGTGAGCCTTTGGATCGATGAGGTCCTGACCCCCCTTCCCGAGATCACGCCGGCCTGATGCTCCTTGATGGACGCGGGCCGCGGCCGTACGCTGCTGTCATGCGACTCGGACATCTTCTTGCAGCGCTCGCGCTCCTCGCCGCCACCGCCGGTGCCCAGGCACCCATTGGCCGCGTCGATTCCCTCGTCGCCGCGGAAATGCAGCGACAACGCATCCCTGGTGTCGCCGTCGCCATTGTGCGCTTAGGACAGGTCGCCCTGGCCAAGGGCTACGGTCAGGCCAATATCGAACACGCGGTCCCGGTCACCGACGAGACAATCTTCCAGAGCGGCTCGCTCGGCAAGATGTTCACCGTCGCCGCCGTGATGCTGCAGGTCGAAGACGGCAAGCTCGCGCTGTCGGACCCGATCACGAAGTTCTTCCCGGAAGCGCCCGCGGCCTGGCGATCGATCACCGTGCGGCACTTGCTCACGCACACATCGGGGATTCCCGATTACACGACCGATGAGTTCGACTACCGGAAGGACTACACCGAGGATGAGCTCGCGAAGCTCGCCTTCGCGCAGCCGCTCGAGTTCCCCGCGGGCGCGCGCTGGAACTACAGCAACACCGGCTTCGCCTTGCTGGGCTTCATCGTCCGGCGCGTGTCGGGCAAGTTCTATGGCGACGTGCTCGCGGAACGCGTCTTCAAGCCGATCGGGATGTCGACGGCTCGCGTCATCACTGAAGCCGACATCGTCCCGCACCGGGCAGCCGGCTATCGCCTCGAGGGCGCAGCGCTCAAGAACCAGGAGTGGGTCTCACCCATCACCAACACCACGGCGGACGGTTCGCTGTACTTCTCGCTCCGCGACATGCTGGCGTGGGAATCGGCGGTGAAACGGCGGGCGATCCTCAAGCCCCAGAGCTGGGAGATGATCCTCACGCCTGTGACGCTGAACAGCGGCAAGACCTACCCGTACGGTTTCGGATGGTTTGTCGACGTGCGCGGTGGGCAGCCGTACCAGTCGCACGGTGGCGCGTGGCAAGGGTTCAAGACGCAGTTCTCGCGCTTCATCGGCGACGACCTCTCGATCATCGTGCTGGCGAACCTGTCGCAGGCAGATCCGGGGCGCATCGCAGACGGCATTGCGGCGATCATGAACCCGACGCTCGCGGTACCACCCCTTGCGCCCATCGCCGACACCGAGCCGCACGTCGGCGAGAAGCTCCATCGCATCCTCGACCTCACGCGCGAGGGCAAGCTCACGCCGGCGGAGTTCGCGTACGTGCGCGCGGGGTTCTTCCCGGGCGCGGCCAAGGCATACGAAGACCTGCTCAAGCGCATCGGCAAACCGACGAGGGCGACACTCGTGCAGCGCACGGAGATCGGCGACGATCGCGTCTATGCCTGGGAGCTGACGTTCCCAACCGGCACGTGGATCGCGCGCATCGGGCTCGCTCCCGACGGACGCGTTTCGGTGTTCTCGATGGGACCCAGGCGGTGAGTGAGGACCGGAAGGCCATGGCGAAGGAGGAGCGCGACCTCGGCATGGGCGCCGAGATCACGCGTCGCGACTTCGTCAACACGGCCATGGTGGGCGTCGGGGCAAGCTTGCTGCATGCGGCGGCGCCGCTGCACGCCTTCAGGGACCTCGCCCTGCCCACCACACAACCGCGCAAGGATGCGTGGTTCGGCTACGGGGCGCGCGGTGACTATGCGCGCGCGTCGGGCAATACGCGCGAGGTGGCGGAGGCGGCGCACCGCATCCGCGACAAGAAGTACGCAAAGGACAAGCTGCGGGCCACCGATACCGGTGAGAGCTACGACCTCGTCATCGTCGGCGGTGGGATGAGTGGACTCGGTGCCGCGCACTTCTTCCAGAAGAACGCGGCCGCGGGGCAGACGTGCCTGATCCTCGAGAACCACCTGATCTTTGGCGGCGAGGCGAAGGAGAACGAGTTCCTCGTGGGCGGCCATCGGCTCATCGCGCCGCAGGGCTCGAACGACTTTGGTCCGCCAGCCGCAGGAACGGGCTCGTTGATGGACAAGATCTACGAGGACCTGAAGATCCCGCGGCAGTACGAGTTCGAGCCATGGGGCTCGACGCATGGCCCACTCAAGGCGGCCCGCGACAACTACGGCCACATGACCGGCATCGCCGAGTCGCAGGTCGACATCGGTTACTGGTTCGAGGACGCAGAGGGGAATGGCGGTCGGTGGGTGAACAACATGTGGCGCGATGACCTCGAGCGGGCGCCGTACTCCCCGGACGTTCGCGCGCAACTGCTCAAGTGGCGATACAGCAATGGCGAGAACAGCGAGGCCTTCCGGCAGAAGCT
>JACMLI010000613.1 GCA_014379705.1 Gemmatimonadaceae bacterium | reverse complement strand
TCGATGTGCGGCACCGGACGGGCGCGCATCGTTGCGAGCGCGACGCGCAACACTTCCAGTTCCGCCGCACACTCGGCGCAGGTGGCCAGGTGCGCGTCCACGACGGCCCGCTCCCCGGCGGGTAGCGCGTCGTGCAGCCACTCGGGGAGGCGCTCGCGCACCTCGATGTTCATGCAATCAGACATACAGGCTCTCCTTCACGTGCCGCAGCGCATTGTGGTAGTGCACCCGGGCCGCGCCCTCGGTGGTCCCGACCACGACTGCAATTTCCTTGTAGG
Source organism: Gemmatimonadaceae bacterium (assembly GCA_014379705.1). Classification (GTDB taxonomy): domain Bacteria; phylum Gemmatimonadota; class Gemmatimonadetes; order Gemmatimonadales; family Gemmatimonadaceae; genus RBC101. Next base: position 3,018 of record JACMLI010000613.1, on the reverse strand, counting down.
ACAATCCCTCGTTCACCCGCAGCAGGAAGACCTCGCGCTGCGTCCGGGACAACCGGCCAATCACCTCGTGCATCCGGCGCCGCGACTCGTCGGCCACGAGGTCGTCGAGCGCGTCGTACTCCGTCGCCGCATCCCCCTCCTGCACTTCCACGACCTCCCGCTGTCGCCGGAAGGCCCGCCGCGAGTCCGCAACCAGCCGGCGCGCGATCGTGAACAGCCAGGTGCGCAGCGTGCTCTCACCCCGGAATGCGGCGATCGAGCCGAAGGCGCGCACGAACGTGTCCTGGACGACCTCCTCCACCCCGCCCCGCATCCCGAGGCTCGAAACGTACCGGGCCACCGGATCCGCATGCCGTTCCACCAGCAACGACGCTGCCCGCTCGTCCCCCGCCTGCCAGCGGGCGATGAGGTCGGCGTCGGTCGCGTCCGGTGGAGGAGGGTCACCTGCGGTCATGTCGCTCCATGCTTCGACGGGGGCTCAGGCACGATGTTAAGGCTGCGGCCGCATGCGGCGGTCGTGTCTGCGCACGCGTGGCGGTCCCCCGGAATTGCTCGCCATCCCCATGCGCCGGACGTACGTTGACCCGCTCACGGCACGCGATTCCCCAAGGAGGTTCGTGAAGGTGAATTCCCGAGCACTGCCAGCGATCGTCGGCATCCTGTTCTGGGGGTGTACGTCCCGCCAGGTGGCGGCGAGCCCGGCCACCTCGCCGGCGCCGGCCCCCGCGACCCCGGCCCCGCAGCAGGATACCACGACACGGGTCAACCTGGGTCCCGGAGCCCTCTCCGAGCCCAATGCCGACCCCTTCCCGAGCACCTACCGGCCCGCCACGGCCCGCACCACCGTCATCCGGAACGCCACCATCATGACGGCGACCGGGACCACGATCCGCGGCGGCTCGATCCTCCTCCAGAACGGCAAGATCGTCGCGCTCGGCGCTACGGTGAACGCGCCGGCCGACGCTGCTGTGATTGATGGGACCGGCAAGTTCGTGACGCCCGGGATCATCGATACGCACACGCACCTTGGCGTGTACCCCGCCCCCGGCGTGGATGCACTCTCCGACGGCAACGAGATGACGAATCCCTCGACGCCGTACGTGTGGGCCGAGCACTCGGTGTTTCCGCAGGATCCGCAGTTTCCTCGTGCGCTCGCCGCGGGCGTGACGACGGTCCAGGTGCTGCCGGGGTCCGCGAACCTCATAGGCGGTCGCTCGGTCGTGCTCAAGGTCGTGCCGTCGCCAACGGTTCGAGGCATGAAGTTCCCCGGGGCGAAGTACGGGCTCAAGCAGGCCTGCGGCGAGAATCCGAAGCGCGTCTACGCGCAACGCGGTCCCTCGACGCGCATGGGCAACGTGGCCGGCTGGCGTGCCCAGTACGTCCTGGCCGAGGCGTATCGCCGCCGATGGGACAAGTGGCTCGCCGATCGCAAGGGCGATCCGCCGGTGCGCGACCTCGGGCTCGAGACGCTCGCCGACGTCCTGCGGGGCAACATCTTCGTGCAGTGGCATTGCTACAGCGCCGCCGACATGGAGGGGGCGATGGAAGTGGCCGATGAATTCGGCTTCAAGGTGCGGTCGTTCCACCACGGCGTGGAGGCGTACAAGCTCGCCGACATCCTGGCGGCGAAGGGTATTTCGGCGTCGCTCTGGTCGGACTGGGGCGGGTTCAAGATCGAGGCGATGGACGGCGTGCGTGCCAACCTCGCCCTGATCCACAACGCAGGCGCCAGGGCGATCGTGCACTCCGACGACGCGAGCGGCATGCAGCGCCTCAACCAGGACGCGGCCAAGAGCGTGAGCGAGGCGCGCGGGCTGGGGATCAACATCCCGGACGAGGACGCGATCAAGTGGATCACGATCAACGCCGCCTGGGCGCTGGGGCTCGAAGACCGCATCGGATCGTTGGAGCCGGGCAAGAACGCGGACGTGGTGTTGTGGGACAAGTATCCGTTCAGCATCTACGCGAAACCAGAGAAGGTCTGGATCGACGGCGCACTGAGCTTTGATCGCCTCGATGCGTCGCAGCGCTGGCGCACCGACTTCGAGCTCGGATTCGTGCCGGAGCCGGCGGGAGGGCGGACCCGATGATCGCCACCCGCATCTGTCGTGCGGCGATGCTCGCCGCGTTCGTGGCCGCGCCGCTCTCGGCGCAGGTCGTGGCCATCACCGGCGCTCGCGTGTTTCCCGTGAGCGGTCCGCCGATCGACAACGCGACCGTCGTCATCCGCGATGGACGCATTGCGGCCGTGGGCGCGTCGGTGGCCATCCCCGCCGGCGCGCGGCGCATCGACGCGGCCGGCAAGTGGGTCACCCCGGGGATCTTCAATGCCACGACGTCGTTAGGCGTGACCGAGGTCGGGCAGATTCCCGGGTCCTATGACGCGAGCGCCCAGGGGAACGGGGACGGTGTCACCGCCGCGTTCCGCCCGTGGGACGGCTTCAATCCGTCGTCGCCCCTGCTGCAGGTCACGCGGAACGACGGCATCACCACGGTCGGCGTGATTCCGCGTGGCGCGCTGATCGGGGGGCAGGGTGCGGTCATCGCCCTGCGCGACGGCCCGCTCGCCACCGTGCTCCTGCGGGGCCCCGCCGCAATGTTCGCGGACCTCAACGCGCGCGGGGACAACATTGGCGCCTCACGCGGTGAGGTGTTCCAGCGCCTGCGCGACGTGCTCGATGACGCCCGCCAGTATCCGCGTCGCCGCGCCGAGTACGAACGGGCCGCCACTCGTCCCCTTACGTCCGCTGTCGCCGCCCCAGAAGTTCGGGCCGATGTTATCGAAGCCCATGCTGGTTGTCGTCCAGCCTTCCTTCGTTCCGATACTCCATGGCGCGACTGAGCCTTCCTTCTTAATCGCGTCCAGCAGCGCGAGAAACTCTTCATAGGTCGCGGGTTCTTTCAGGCCATTCTTACCGAAGTAGTCTTTGTTATAGATGAACCCGTGCAAGACGGAAGCCATCGGTACGCAGTAAGTGACTTTGCCATCATCCGTCGCCCACGCGCTGCGCGCAAAGG
>JACMLI010000612.1 GCA_014379705.1 Gemmatimonadaceae bacterium | reverse complement strand
GCTCACCGGACCGGGATGGCGAGAGGGAGCTGTCGCTCACCGGACCGGGATGACAAGAGGGAGCTGTCGCTCGCCGGACCGGGATGGCGAGAGGGAGCTGTCGCTCGCCGGACCGGGTTGACGAGGCGGAGCTGTCGCTCACCGGACCGGGATGGCGAGAAGGAGCTGTCGCTCACCGGAGCGGGATGACGAGAGGGAAGCCGTCATCCCGGCCAAGCGAGCATCGCGAGCGCAGAGCCGGGACCCAGTGTCGTATCGTGTCCATCCGTCCCCTACACCGGCGTAAGCTTCCCGAGTATGCGTCCACCACGAGCTCCAGTCGCGGAAGGAACATTCCCCGGCTGCCCGGTGAGGTGGAGATAGCCCATCAGGGCGAATGCGACCGCTTCCTTGGCCTCGCCGTCGAAGAAGACGTCGTCGAAGCGAACCACGCGGCGCGGGGCGAGGTGGCGGGCGATGGCGTCGACGAGCGCCGGGTTCTTTGCGCCGCCACCCGACACCACGACGTCGGCCACGGGCTCCGGGACAAACCGGGTGAAGCTGTCGGCGATCGTGGCGGCCGTGAACTCGACGGCGGTGGCCACGAGGTCGGCGTCCGTGGCGTCGGGGCGATCGCGGCGGCACTGCGCGATGAAGGACTCAACGTAGGCCGGGGTGAACAACTCGCGACCGGTGGACTTGGGGGGAGGCGCGCTGAAGTACGGATGCTGCAGCGCTGCCTCGACTACCGACGCGATCGCTGTTCCGGCGCGGGCGAGTTGGCCGTCCTCGTCGTAGCGCTTCGAGGGATCGAGCAGCCTGACGATTCCGTCGATGATGACGACGCCGGGCCCGGTGTCAAACGCACGCACCGAGCGCGCCTCGCCGCCGGGTGGGACGAGCGTCACGTTGCCGATGCCGCCAATATTCTGCAGCGCGCGGAAGTGCGTCGGATCGGCAAAGAGCAGGCGGTCGGCGATCGGGACGAGGGGCGCCCCCTGCCCTCCCGCCGCCATGTCTCGCACGCGGAAGTCGCTGATCACCGCGATCCCCGTCCGCTCGGCGATCACCGACGACTCGCCGGTCTGCCAGGTCGAGTGCTCGGGCACGTGCCAGATCGTTTGTCCATGCGAGGCGATCGCCGCGATGTCGGCCCGGGCGATGCCCGCCTGCGCGATCACGCGCTGCGCGGCCGCCGCGAGCCATTCGCCGAGGTCGAAGTTCACGCGACAGTACGACTCCGGCGTTCCACCCAGGAGCGCGCGCCCAAGGAGGTCGCGCTGCTCGGGCGTGTACGAGAGCACGTCGTACGCGAGCAGTTCCGCCGTCACTCGCTCGCCATCCTGCGCAAATCGCACCATCGCGGCGGAAATCCCGTCGAGTGAGGTGCCGGACATGAGGCCGATGAGGATCATGCTTTGCTGGTTAGTGTGTCAGCGTGCAGTGCCCACGAGAACGACACGGGGCTCCGGCCCCCGGCTTACTGCTTGCCGGGGCATGCTTCGCGGGAGCGACGGCGCTCGCAGGAGCGACGGGAAGGCTCACGCCTCGACCACCGGTGGCGGGCCGCCTACCACGCGACGGATCACGCCGCCCCCCGCCTCGAGTGCCGACTCCGCACCGGCACGATCGAGTTGGAGTCGGTGCATCACGATCGCGAGCTTCACGCTCCCGCCTGACGACTCGAGCAGCGCGCGTGCCTCGTCGCGCGTCACGTCGCAGACCTCGACGAGGATGCGTTCGGAGCGGTCCTTCAGCTTGAGGTTCGTCGCGCGGAGGTCGACCATCAGGTTCCCGAACGTCTTGCCCGTCCGGATCATGGCGCCCGTCGTCAGCATGTTGAGGATCATTTTCGTGGCCGTACCGGCCTTGAGTCGCGTGGAGCCGGTGACGACCTCGGGACCGGCGACGGCCGTGATCGTGAGGTCGATCGAGTTGCGGAAGGCGTCGTCGACCGGCGTGCAGGCCACGAGCACCGCGCGGGCGCCGATTTCCCGGGCTCGGGCAAGCGCGCCGCGGACGAAAGGCGTGGTCCCCGAAGCCGCGATGCCGACGACGACGTCCCTGGGCGTCAGCGCACGCTCCTCGATCGCCGCTGCGCCGTGCGACGGGTGATCCTCGGCGCCTTCCTGCGAGCGAAACACCGCGCGCTCGCCACCTGCGATGATCCCCTGCACCAGGTCGGGGTCACTGCTGAACGTCGGAGGGCATTCGCTGGCGTCGAGGATGCCGAGTCGCCCGGATGTGCCTGCGCCGACGTAGAACAGGCGCCCGCCGGAACGAAAGGCCTCCTCGATGTACCCGATGGCCTGGGCGATCTCCGTGCGCTGCGCGGCCACCGCATCGGCCACGCGTCGGTCCTCCGCGTTCATGATGTCCACGATTTCGAGCGCCGATGCCATGTCGATCTCGGCGGATCGAGGGTTGCGCTGTTCGGTGACGCGAGGGTCCAGGCGTGGGGGCACGGAGGATCGAGGTTGGGGCTGAAGCGTCGGCGCGTGTCGCATGGAGGTACGACGGCGCCGCGCCGGACTAAGTTACCGCTCGACCTGCCCCCCATGCACCGTCATCCCGCCGTGCGTCCTCCTCTTCGTCACTCGCTCCTCCTTGCGTTGGTGGCCCTGGTTCCCGCGCTGCTGGGGGCGCAGGAACGCGGCGGGGTGTTCCCGGGAGTCCGCACGCCGGTATGGTTTGTCTCGGCCGGCACGGGCTTCCAGGTCAGCGACTACATCGTCGACGACGCGTCGGCGTCGACCTGGGACTTCGATGCCGGTTTCATGCTGCGGGGGTCGATCGAGCGTGAGATCAGGCAGGGCGTGGCCGTGGGGCTCGTGTTCAACTACGCGCGGCTGCCGATGTTGTATTCGTCGACAGCCGCCGGCACGACGTGTACACGGTGCGCCGCTGACGGCACGATCTCGTCGTACGGCGCGACGGTGCGACTCGGCGGCGGACCGGGGCTCCACCAGATCGTCGACCTTTTCCTGGGCGCGATGCGCTACGGCAACTTCGAGCAGAAGTCGCCGCGGGCCACGTTGTCCCCGTCGTCGAACACGGACCTGGCATTCGGGGCGGGCTACGGCTTCGGCTACTCCCTCTCGAACGACTGGGCCCTGACCTTCGTGCAGGACGCGGTGTACGCGCTGCATGAGCGGAGCACGTCGCCGCAGGCCGGCGGGCGACTCGCCCGGCACTTCACCACGCGGATTGGCGTGCGGGTGGGCCTCTGACGGTTGCCGTCACCGAGCGCGCTGGTGGCGGGAGGGCTGCCTAACGCCACGCCTGGGTGGGGACGACCGCGGGAATGGGTTGTGACGTGAGGTACGTGATGACCTGCCAGATCGCGTCCTGGTCCATCAGCCCGCCGTAGGCGGGCATCCCGCGGGGTCGTCCGTAGAACACCGAGTGGAAGAGCGCCGCGTCGGCGCCGCCGTAGCGCCACCGTCCATCCACCAGGCTCGGGGCCGCGAAGCCCGTTGCCCCCGTGCCATGACATCCCTCGCAGTTCATGGCCGCAAAGAGCTTCTCCCCCATGGCCTTCGCCTCCGCGCTCCCGCTCGACGGGTTCGCCAGGGTATCGCCAGTCGGGGTACGCTCCCCCGCGGCGATGTGCTGGTCGTAGCTGATGGCTCCCCGGGCGGGCGGCGGGCCCTCCTCGCGCGGCTGGCAGGAGACACTACCGACCAACAGCAGTCCTAGCGTGCGAAGACCCATACCATGCCTCCCTGGCTGGTGTACCGGGCCAGGTCCGGCGCGAAGTCGGCGGGGGGCCGCACGTCGGTCGGGTCGTTCGAGACCAGGTCGCCGGACAGCAGCGCCCAGTCCCCGCCGATCCCGGCATACACGGCCACGTACTGACGGCCATCTGCGCCGGTGTAGGTAATCGGCGCTCCGACCACGCCGGACCCCACCTTGAACTTCCAGAGCGGCTTGCCCGTGCGCGCGTCGGCGGCCTTGAACCACCCATCGAGCGTGCCGTAGAAGACCACGTCTCCCGCGGTCGCCAGGCTCCCGCTCCACAGGGGAAATTTCTCGCGGATCTCCCACGCCTTGCGCCCCGTCGCGGCATCCCAGGCGATGAACGCGCCAAGGTACCCGCCGGGTCCGGGTGTGTAGGGAATCGTCGCCCCCACGTACGGGGTGCCGGGAATGTACGCCGCCTCGGTGGACTGCCAGTTCATGCAGAGGTTCACCGTCGACAGGTAGAACAGCCTGGTCTTCGGCGAATACGCCGCCGGCGAGGCGGGACTCTTGCCTCCCTCGAGACTCGGGCAGATCCGCTCGATCCGGCCGCGCGATGCACCGGTGAGTTTGGTCGAATCCACCACCGGCCGCCCCGTCGCTCGATCGACGCGACGCGCCCAGTTCACCGTGACATACGGCTCGGCGACCAACATCTCGCCGGTTGCCCGGTCGAGGGTGTAGGCGAAGCCATTCTTGTCGAAGTGCACCAGCACCCGACGCATCGCTCCCCCGACCGCCAGGTCGACCAGGATATTCTCGGCGTTGGCGTCGTAGTCCCAGTTGTCGTGCGGGGTGAACTGATAGGCCCACACCAGTGCGCCATCGCGTGGGCGGCGAGCCAACACGCTCGACGTCCACTTGTTGTCGCCGACTCGCTGGTCGGCGTTGTACGGGCCGGGATTGCCGGTGCCGTAGTACAGCAGGTCGAGCGTCGCGTCGTACGAGAGCCACCCCCACACCGGCGCGCCGCCTCGCTTCCACGTATCGCCCGGCCAACTTCGCTGGCCCTGGTCAGGGCCGGCATTTCGAGCGTAAAACGGCTTGAACGTCCCGGTGCGCGCGAGCATCGAGGAGTCGGGGCCCGTATTCCGCCCGGTCCAGACGATACGACCAGTGGCGAGATCGAGAGCGTCGACGCGCCCATGGATGCCGAACTCCCCCCCCGACGGCCCGACGATCACGCGGTTGCCGATCACAAGGGGCGCCATGGTGATCGTTTCACCTCGCTTGAGGTCGGCGACCCTCACCTTCCCGAGTTCCTTGCCGCTCGTGGCATCGACAGCGACCGTGTGCCCGTCGAGCAGGTTGTAGACGATCTTGCCGTCGGCGTACACCGCACCTCGGTTGACGGCGTCACAGCACGCGATGCCGGTTGACGCTGGATCCACCGCCGGCCGGTACTTCCACTTGAGGGGGTAGTCCTCCTTCGCCAGGTCGAAGGCGTAGAGCACGTTCGGATAGGGCGTCACGACGTACATCGTGTGATTCACGACGAGCGGCTGGCCCTCATGTCCGCCGAGGACGCCGGTGGAAAACGTCCACACCGGGCGTAGCCTCGCGACGTTGGCCGCAGTGATCCCCGTCAGTCCGCTGTACCGCGTTGCCGCGAGGTCCTTCCCGGGCCGCGTCCATTGGCCGTCGTCCTGGGCGTCGGCAACGGCAGCCCATCCAATCAAGGTCGTTGCGCGCAGGAGCCGGGAGAGCTGCGTCATCCGCCGCGGGGGTGGGAGGAGCACAAAGGATAACCCGTTTTTCGCCCGCGCGGGACAGCAGGACGCCGTGGCGGTAAGTTCACGGGCCCGGAGGGAACGCCCGCTTCAGGTTCGGCGTCTGCTCCTGATGGGACTCGATCCACACTGGAGCCACCTGATGCCACGTCCGCTGCACCTGCACCACGCATTCGCGTTCCTGCTGGTCGCCTCCGCCTGCCAGCGCGCGCCCACGCCCTCATCGTCGTTAGGCGCGACCGGGATTCCCCCACGCCGCGCGCCGGCCTTTCCCGCCGGATGGCGCCTCCCCGCCGGGGAAGCCGCGGCGTTCGGCGAGCACTTCATGATCGCGAGCAATGAGCGTCGCGCCTCCGATGCGGGCAATGAGATCATCCGGGCCGGGGGAAATGCCGTCGACGCCGCCGTCGCGGTCGGGTTCGCGCTCGCCGTGACCTATCCCGTGGCGGGCAACGTCGGCGGGGGCGGCTTCATGGTGATCCGGATGGCTGATGGCCGGGCCGCGGCCATCGACTATCGCGAGATGGCGCCCCTCGCATCGTCGCGGGACATGTACCTCGACGCGCAAGGCAATCCGACCAACGAGAGTATCGTAGGCTATCGCGCGTCTGGTGTCCCCGGGGCCGTCGCTGGCATGGCCGAGGCCCTCTCGAAATACGGCACGATGCCGCTCGCTCGCGTGATGGAGCCCGCAATCCGGCTCGCCCGCGACGGTTTCACGGTCGATTCCTCGCTCTCCCGATCGCTCACGGCAAGCCGCGACTACCTCACGCGCTTCGACGCTAAGGACGTGTTCTACACCGAGGGCCAGGCGCTCGCGCTCGGCACGACGTTCAAGCAGCCGGCGCTCGCCCGCACGCTGCAGCTCATCGCCGACCAGGGCCCCAAGGCCTTCTACGGTGGCGAGGTGGGTGATTCGCTCGTCGCGGCGATGCAGCGCGGGGGTGGCATCATCACCAGGCAGGACCTGCTGAACTACAAGGCCGAGTGGCGCACGCCGATCCGCAGCACGTATCGCGGCTACTCGCTCTTCACGATGCCGCCGGCGTCGTCAGGCGGGATCACGATCACGGAAACCTTGAACATGCTCGAGACGTGGGACACGCTGCCCGCCTTCGGCAGCGCCGCCTACGCCCACGTGCTCGCGTCGGCGTACCAGCGCGCGTTCATCGATCGCAACAGCAAGCTCGCCGACCCGAAGTTCGTGGCGGTCCCGATCGACCAGCTCACGAGCAAGGCCTACGCGCGCGCCCTCGCCCGCACGATCGACCTCACGAAGAAGACGCCGACGCCGCCCAACGGCTCCCAGATCGCCGACGGGATGCACACCACGCACTACTCGGTCGTGGACGACAAGGGGAATGCCGTCGCGACCACGACCACGCTCAACAACGGGTACGGCTCCGCGGTCTACCTCAAGAACGTCGGCTTCTTCATGAACGACGAGATGGACGACTTCGCGACCGCCCCCGGCAAGCCAAACATGTTCGGCCTGGTGCAGTTCGAAGCCAACGCCATCGCGCCGGGGAAGCGGATGCTGAGCGCGATGTCCCCATCGATCGTCCTCGATCAGAAGGGCGAGCTGCTGCTGGTCGTTGGAGCCGCCGGGGGCCCGCGCATCATCACGGCGACGTCGCAGGTGATCCTCAACGTCATCGACCATCGCATGAACCTGTCCGACGCGATGCGCGCCCCGCGGCTGCATCACCAGGCGCTGCCGGACACGCTGTTCTACGAGACGGGAGGGCTGACCCAGAGCGCGCAGGACTCGCTGCGGGTCATCGGGCATGGCCTGCGGTTCATCGGGGCTTCCGCGAACGTCAATGCGGTGATGAGGGTTCGCGGGGGATGGGAAGGAGTCAGCGAGCCTCGTTCTGGAGGCACGGGAGGCACGAGCGCACGGTGAGCTTGCTGGGGCTGGTGGCTGGTTTCTAAGGGCTGGTGCTGGTGAATTGGTTGCTAGCCTGAGTGCTGGAAAGGGCGCTGACTACTGGGTGCTGGGTACCTTATTGCTGGAACGGGGCGACCGCCTTCGGTCGCCCCGTTCCGTTTGCTGCTCCACCCGACAACCCGACCACCCCGACTACCCGACGGTGAGTGTCAGTTCGCCGAAATCGTCACGGAGTTATTCAGCTTGACCACGATGTCAGCGCCGGCGTTCACGCAGCCTTCGTAGTTCGCCGTGGCGGCGGCAGCAGCGGCACCCGCGGCGGCACCCGCGGCGGCACCGATGATCGTGCCCTTCTTGTTCTTGCCCAACACCTGGCCGAGGATCGCGCCGACGGCGGCGCCACCGGCCACCTTCTTGGCATCATTGCCGGTCGACGAGGCGCGCACGCGGTCGATCGTCGCGGTCTGCACGTCGGCGTCCAGCGGATAGGTCTTGCCGCCGAAGGCAACCGAGATCACGCGGAATCCCATGAGGATCTGGTCGTTCGTGTTCTCGCTGCGCTTGAGCTCCGTGAGTTCGAGCGTCACGTCGGCACCGGCGGGGATCATGACGCCATTGCTGCCAGCGACGTTGTCGGCGACGGTCGCGGTGAAGCGGTCACCCACCTTGTTCGTGTTCGTGCAGACCTTGTTCACGGCGTCGAGCTTCATCGTCGTGCCAGCGGCGACGGCGCCCGTCGTCCCCTCGGCGGTGCCGGTGCCCTTCTCCACCGTGTTGCCCGAGGCCGTCGTGTTCGCCGGCGGCGCGGGCGGAGGTGTTGTCTTGGGCTGCGTCTTGGGCTGCGTCGTCGTCTTGGGGCGCGGGCGGGTCACGGATGAACCGGCCGGCGGGGTGGGCGTCGTCGTCGGCTCGGCCGGCGGAACGTCCTCGAGTTGCGGCTGCGAGGTGGAATCGGCACCCGCGCGCGCGAGGTCGCGCTGCAGCGAGGAGTCTTCAGCCAGCGTGTCCGTTTCCGTCTTGGCGCACGCGGCGACGAACGTCATGGCAATCACAGCGGCCAGGGTGCGACCGCGCTGGTATACACGAGTCATGTAGCCCTCGAATGGGGATAGTGGGGAATCCATAGCATACCATCGGACGGGCCGAATGTGCCCCGGCCGACCGAACCCGGGCGCTGGGGCGTGACGGGGGTCACGAATATCGGAACGACCCTGAGCTCCAGCCTGCGCAGGAGCGACGGTGGGAGCTAGAGGCGCTCGAGCAGGAAATCGGGGGTGAAGCGGTTGAGCCAGCCAGCGAGCATCGTGAACCGGTTGGTGACCATGAGGAGGCCGACACACACCATCACGAGGCCCGTGCCGCGCGAGAGCCAGCCCATCTGCCGCCGCACCCTGCGGAAGAACGACATGAACCGGTCCACGGCGATCGCCGAGAGGACGAACGGGATCGCCAGGCCTAACGAGTACGCGGTGAGGAGCACGACGCCGCGACCGAGGCTCTCCTGGACCGAGGCGGCCATGAGGATCGTGCCAAGGATCGGGCCGATGCACGGCGTCCACCCCGCCCCGAAGGCGATGCCGACGAAGACCGTGCCGGCGTATCCGACCGGCTTGTTCGAGAGGTGCAATCGCTTGTCCTGCGACAGCAACCCGATGTTGAGGATGCCCATGAGGTACAGGCCGAACACGATGATCACCACGCCCCCGACCTGGCTGATCCAGCCGCGGTTCGCGATCATCAGCTGGCCGAACCCGGAGGCGAGCGCGCCGAGGACGATGAAGATCAGCGAAAAGCCAAGGGTAAACAGCAGCCCGTGCACGAGCGCAGTGCGTCGCGCGGATACGGTGGGCGATTCCAGCTCATCGATCGAGAGGCCCGTGATGAACGTGATGTAGCTCGGTACGAGCGGCAGCACGCACGGCGACAGGAACGAGAGCAGTCCGGCCGTGAACGCGATGAACAGGCCGATCGCGGGGGCTTCCATGTCAGGCGCTGTGGGCCCAGACCGGGGCGTCCAGCGACGTCCGCAGGCTCTCGCGCGAGAAGCGCTCCGGCTCCGATTCCTCGCCCGCCCTGCGCACCACGCCGGAGATCACGCGGTCGAGGGTGTCGAGGGGCGCGTCGGCCTGGTGCATGATCTCCAGGTCCCATTTGCCACGCTCCGGGCCCTTGAAGACGAGCTTGTAGCGCGCGCACAGGATCTCAAGGCGATGCGGACCGACGACGTGCGGCGTGCCCCCGGGAGATGGCAGGGCGAGGATGTCGCCTAACGCGATGGTCTCCTCGGCATCGAGCTCGATGGCGTCGGCGAGTATTGGGGCGGCACTGAGTTCCACGGCGATGTCGCTCGCGTCGGCCACGGGAGCGATCCCGAGGTCGGCAACGCCCTCCGCCGTCACTTCACGCAGTGCCTCACGATCCGTCGCATCGCTCATCGCGTCGATATCGGCTTCGTCCGGGACCTGCAACGCGGCAATGCGCTGCAGCGACTCGCTGTCCACCTCGATGTCATCGACGGCTTCGATCACGACGTCAGCGGGATGCTCGATCGCGACTTCCACTTCGTCGCCCGCGCTCGCCTCGAGTTCAGGAGGCGCGTCGTCGGTCAGCTCCGTGAGGTCGATGGGATCAGCGGGAGGGACCGCCGGCTCGGGCTCGACGGCGAGCACGGCGATCCCGCTCTCGATGCCGCCCTGCCGGATCGCCGGAAAGAGGCGGACCTCGACGATGCGGGACTCGCTGACGCGTTCCAGGACGGCGTTGAGGAAGCGGCGCGTCGTGTCGTTCATGCGGCGGACGGGCGGGCTGGGGACAGGGTGTGGATGAGCACGCAGGAAAGATAACGGGGGCTGCTACAGGAGGCTCGTGGGATCGCGGTCGATGGTGAGTCGCAATCCGGCCCGGTCCGGCACCTCGAATCGGGTGGCCAGGAACTGCAGCACATTTGTGAGCATGCCTCCATCATTCGTGCGCACGAGGAGGTGCCAGCGCCATCGCTGCTTGATGCGGTCCACCGGACACGGAGCCGGCCCGATGATCGCGATCCCGGGCAGCGCGCGCGCCTGTACGAGTCGCTGAAGCCAGTGCACCGCCGCCTGCGTCGCATCGGCGACCGCCTGTTCCTCGAGGCCACTGAGCACGACGTTCGCCAGTCGCGTCGTTGGCGGATATGGAGGAGACACACGGCCAGCCAGTTCCTGCTCGACGAACGCGTGGTAGTCGTGCGTCACGGCACACTGCACCGCCGGGTGGTCGACCATGCGCGTCTGGATGACGACGTGCCCTCCCTTCACCCCGCGTCCCGACCGCCCCGCCACCTGTGCGAGCAATTGGAACGTGCGCTCGGCGGCTCGAAAATCGGGGAGGTTGATCCCCACGTCGGCGTCGATCACGCCAACCAACGTGACATTCGGGAAGTCGAGCCCCTTGGCGATCATCTGTGTGCCCAGCAGGACGTCGACCTCGCGACGCCCCACGAGGTCGAGGATGTCGGCATGCGCCCACTTTCCGCTCGTCGTGTCCATGTCCATGCGTGCGATGCGAAGCGACGGCATGCGCTCACTGAGCAGGCGCTCGACCTGCTGCGTACCCATGCCGCGCTGCCGCACGGTGGCCTGCAGGCAGCGGCGACATGCGGTGTACGGCGGTTCCGCATGGCCGCAGTAGTGGCAGGAGAGGCGTTCGGTCGTGCGGTGATACGTCAAGGAGATGGAGCAATGCGGGCACGCGGCCACGTCGCCACAGGCGCTGCACTGCAGGAACGACGAATAGCCGCGACGATTGAGCAGCAGGATGGCCTGCTCCCCACGCGCGACGCGCGTCACCAGTTCGCGCTCGAGCGGCTCGGACATCATGCGGCGGAAGGGATCACGAGACATCGTGATCGCTTGCGCGGGCGCGGGAATACGCTGCTGCGGATCGGCCGGATCATCAGTCGCGCTCGCGGGAGCAGCGGCCGTGTCGCGCACGCGGAGGTCGACCACCTGTACCGACGGCAGCACGCCACCCCCGACGCGATCGGGAAGGGACACGAGATCGTAGCGACCCTCGCGCGCCTGCACCCAACTCTCGAGTGATGGCGTCGCGCTCCCGAGGACCACGACGGCCCCTTCGCGTCGCGCGCGCACGATCGCGACGTCGCGCGCGTGATATCGCGGGGCTTCGTTCTGCTTGTAGCTCGACTCGTGCTCCTCGTCGACGATGATCGCGCGCACGTTCTCGAGCGGGGCGAAGATCGCCGAGCGTGCACCGACGGCAATGCGTCGCTCGCCGCGGCGGAGCGCGCGCCACGCGTCGAGGCGCTCGCCATCGCTCAACGCGCTGTGCAGCACGGCAACGTCGTCGCCGAAGACGCTGCGAAACCGGTCGACCGTCTGCGGGGTGAGCGCGATCTCGGGAACGAGGACGATCGCCGAGCGTCCGCGCTCGCGCACCACCTTCCGCAGCAGCTCGATGTAGACGAGCGTCTTTCCGCTGCCGGTGACGCCGTGCAGGAGCGCAACCTGACCGGGCGGCGCGGCAGCCAGACGTTCGATTG